>JAISJH010000120.1 GCA_031261635.1 Oscillospiraceae bacterium | reverse complement strand
GTTAGAGGAGTGGTCAAATTACGTTGCGGCTCGTAGGGGCGAGGCTTGCCTCGCCCGGAAAATGCGGGTATATTGGCTACCGGGCGAGGCGAGCCTCGCCCCTACAGGCCGCTACTAATTGTTTGATTTTTTCCGCGTTTTTAATGCCGTCGGTTTCCGCTCCCGAACTTATGTCTATTGCGTAGGGCTGTAGTTTTAGCGCGGCCTGGATATTGTGAAGCCCTATTCCTCCCGCCAGGAAAAACGCTTTGCCTGTATCCGGCAGATTGTCCCAGTTAAAAACCGTACCGCCGCCGCCCTGTTTTGCGTCGAACAGGTGATAGTTTGCGTAATCGCTTATCGTGTCGCCGCGCCCGTCGCGGATTGCCTGTATAATTGGTATACCGCGCTCCCGCAGTTTATAGATGTATTCCTCGCTCTCGCCGCCGTGGAGCTGCGCGTATTGTATAACGCCGCTGTTGAATAGCCCGTTGATTGTGTCCGGGGCGGCGTTTACGAATACGCCTACCGGGATAATCCCCGGGTCAAGCAAGGCGCGAAGTTTTCTCGCGAGTTCCGGCGTAACTTGTCTGCGGCTTTCCGCGAATACGAAACCCGCGTAATCCGGTTTTACGGCGTTTACGGCTTCTATGTCGTTCTCGCTTGTAAGACCGCAAATTTTAATTTTCGTCATACGCCCTCCGCATTTGCAATATAAACGCGGACTTATCATTTGAGCGCATTAAGGCCTCGCCGATTAGCACCGCGTCCGCGCGTAAACGCTTCAAAATTGCGCCCTGCGCCGGGTCTGAAAAACCGCTTTCCGCTACAAACAATACGCCGGGCGGTATTAGTTCGCGCAAGCTCTCCGCCGTGTTTACGTCAACGTCAAAGGTCGCGAGGTTTCGATTGTTTACCCCGATTATCTTAGCTCCCGCGTCAAGGGCGCGTTTAACCTCCGTATCCGTGTGCGCTTCTGTTAAAACCGCCATACCGAGCGTTTCCGCGAGTTCGCGGAATTTTCGTAGCTCCGCGTCAGTCAGAATGGCGCAGATTAAAAGTATCGCGCTTGCTCCGAGTGTCCGCGCCTCGTATATTTGGTATTCGTCAACAAAAAAATCTTTTCTTAAACAAGGTTTTGCGACACCCGCTGAAATTTCCTGTAGGTAGCGGTTACTTCCCAAAAAGCGCGTAGGTTCCGTCAGTACGGAGATTGCGGAGGCTCCCGCCGCTTCGTACTCTTTGGCTATGTCAAGATACGGGAAATCCTCGGCGATTATCCCCTTGCTTGGCGAAGCGCGTTTGACCTCTGCAATCACTGATAAGCCGGGGGCGGCGAGCGCGGTTGAAAAATCGAATTTTACTGTTTTAGAGGCAATAACGCGCTCACGCGCCGACGCGGCTAGTTCGTCAAGTATCATTTTGATAGCCTCACAAATTCCTCTAATCTCGCAAGAGCCGCGCCGCTGTCCAGTACGCCCCTCGCGACCTCTATCGCGTCGCCTATTGACAAATTCGGGCGGGCTATGTGGATTGCCGCGCCGGAGTTTAATAAAACCGCGTCACGCTTTGCGCCATTCTCCTTGCCGGATAAAATATTTCGCGTGATTACCGCGTTCTCCTGCGGTGTACCTCCTACAAGTTCGTTTTTGTCACAGCGTTTCATTCCGAATTGCTCGGGGGTAAGCTCGTAGGACGTAAACGCTCCGTCACGCACTTCGCAAACCGTTGTTGCCGAGCTTGCTGAAATTTCGTCCAGACCGTCCTGCCCGAATACCACTAAGGCGCGTTTAACCCCGAGGTTTGTCAAAACGTGCGCGAGCGGTTCCACGAGGTCCTCCGAATATACGCCGAGCAGTTCCATATTAGCTCCCGCCGGGTTTACGAGAGGACCGAGAATGTTGAAAATCGTCCGTATCCCAAGCTCGCGCCGCACCGGGGCTACGTACTTCATAGCTATATGATAATTCTGCGCGAACAGGAAACAGAGGTTTATATTTTTGAGCAATTCAAGGCTCTTTTCCGGCGCGATTGTTATATCCGCGCCTAAGGCCTCCAGCACGTCCGCCGCGCCTGATTTGCTTGAAGCCGCGCGATTGCCGTGCTTCGCGACGGGGATTCCCGCCGCTGAAATAATCATCGCGCTTGTCGTTGAAATATTGAAAGAGTTTGATTTATCGCCGCCGGTGCCGACGATTTCAAGCACGTCCATATTGTGCAAAAGCCGTATGCAGTGGTTTCGCATACCGAGCGCGGAAGCGGTAATTTCCGCGATGGTTTCGCCCTTGACGCTCATTGCCGCGAGGTAGGCCGCCATTTGTATGTCGCTAGCAGAACCTGTCATTATCTCGTTCATAACGGTTTCAGCCATCTCGGGGGTTAAATCCTGCCGCGACGCGGCTCTGATGATTGCCTCTTTTATCATTTTGTTTCTCCTTATGGTTGTAAATGTTATTTAAGTTGTTATAAAATTCCGCAAAATTATCCCGCCCATTGGGGTCAATACGCTCTCCGGGTGGAATTGTACGCCGTATAGCGGGTATTCGCGGTGGGCTACGGCCATAACTTCGCCGTCCGGCGTTGTAGCGGTTACTTTTAGCGTATTGGGTATTGTTTCGGGGAGCGCGGCTAGCGAGTGATATCGCGCGACTGTGATAGTGTCCGGCAGGCTCTTAAAAAGCGGGCTGTCAGTATCAATTTTTGCCTCCGACTGTTTGCCGTGCATAAGGGTTTTTGCGTAGCTTACCGTTGCGCCATAAACTTCGCAGATTGCCTGATGTCCTAAGCATACACCTAAAGTAGGAATTTTCCCCGCAAATTCGCGGATTACGTCCTCGCATAGTCCCGCGTTAGACGGTTTACCCGGTCCCGGCGATATTACTATGTGCGACGGGTTCAGCTTCTCTATGTCCGGCAAAGTAAACGCGTCGTTGCGTACTACTTTAATGTTTGGCTCGATAGCCCCGAGCATTTGATACAGGTTGTATGAAAAACTGTCGTAATTGTCGATTAGCAGTATCATTTTGAAGCCTCCTTTACGGCGTTTACAACGGCCTTGGCCTTGTTGATACATTCGTCAAACTCGGTTTCAGCTACGCTGTCCGCTACTATGCCCGCGCCCGAGCGCACGAAAATTTTGCCGTTTTTCTTGAACGCTATACGGATTGCTATGCAGGTATCCATATCGCCGTTGAACGCGAGATAGCCTATCGCGCCGCCGTATATGCCGCGCCGGTTGCCCTCGAGTTCGCCGATAATCTCGCAGGCGCGTATTTTGGGCGCACCGGAAAGCGTCCCGGCGGGGAGCAGGGCGGCTATAGCGTCAACCGCCTCGCAGTCCGCGCGGATTTCGCCGTTTACCGTTGAGCCTATGTGCATTACGTGCGAAAATTTTTCTATTGTCATATATTCCGCGACGTTAACCGTGCCGAAGTTCGAGATTTTGCCTATGTCGTTGCGCCCGAGGTCTACGAGCATATTGTGTTCGGCTCGCTCCTTAGGGTCAGAGAGCAGCTCGTTTTCGTAAGCCGCGTCCTCCTCCGGAGTTTTGCCGCGCGGTTTAGTTCCGGCAAGCGGGAAGGTGGATACTACGCCGTTTTGCAGTTTTACAAGCGTTTCGGGAGCCGCTCCCGCGATTTCTATGTCGTCGCTTGAAAAGTAAAACATATAGGGCGAGGGGTTAGTTTCCCGCAGTATGCCGTAGGTGTCAAAGAGGCTGCCCTCCGCTTCGGCTGTAAGGCTGTTTGACAAAACCACCTGAAAAATGTCGCCCTCGTGAATATAATGTTTGCCCGTCTCAACCATTTCGCAGTAGCGCGGGCGGTCAAACAGGGGCTTGAACTCCGTTTTAAGCGAGAGCTTTTTAGGCTTTATCGCTTCGCCGTTCGTTATAACCCCCGCCAAAGCCTGAAGCTCCGCAACCGCGCGGTTATAATTTTCGCGCAGGGCGTCGGTTTTAGCGTTTTCAATCAGATAGATTGTCCCCTCCTGAAAGTCAAAGGCGATAACCTTGTCAAAGAGCATAAGGTCAACGTCCTTGAAGCCCTCCAGGTCTGCGCCGCCAAGTTCTAATTGCGGCTCGGAGTATTTAATGTAGTCGTAGGAAAAATACCCCACCAGTCCCCCGGTAAACGGCGGTAAACCCGGGGCGCGCGGCGAGCGGCTGCCTGCTAAAATACTTCGTATCTGTTCCGAGGGGTCGCTTGATTTCAGCGTTATCGCCGTTCCGCCGTTAATCGTGATTTCGCCGTTTTTCGCCGTGAACTCAAGCCCCGGGTCGTAGCCGAGGAAGGTGTAACGCCCGTGGCGGCTCGAATTTTCCGCGCTGTCAAGAATGAAACACTGCCGCGAAAGGTTTTTCAGTTTCAGAAAAACCCTCTGCGGCGTAAGCCCGCCGATTGGCAGCGTGAGCGCGATTGGTACCAACGCGAAGCCCTCCGCGAGTAACGCTGTTTGCTCGAATGTCTGCATATTGCACTCCTTTTTGGGAGCGCAAAAAACGCCCCCGACAAAAAATTTGTCAAGGACGGAAATTTATATTTTCCGCGGTGCCACCTTGATTCGGGGCTGCAAAACACAAACCCCGCACTTTAAGTTAAACCTCCGCGGTTCCACAATAACGAGGCTCGCAACCACCGGCTCTCAGCAACCCCGGCTCTCTGTAGGCGTCCGCAACGTTTACTCCCGCATCATTGGTCTGTTATTGTGGTGATTATAGCACAGTTTTGCGGGTTTGTCAAGGGGGGTTTTTTGGGGGGGGCGGCAAATGTGCAGCGCAATTTATCCGCGCGCTATCAATTTGCCCTATTGGCAAATCACGAATATAGGCAAGTGTAATCTCGCTGTAAATCCGGTAGGATAAAGGGTGCGGTAAAGTTTTGCAATACTTTATGCTTGCCGCTCCGTTGACAACTGTAACGTCATTGCATTGTTTTTTTGCTCGGTATAAGTCGCGATTTGCTGCGTGAATGTTTTCAGCGACGAAGCCTCCACGTGATAATGTTGGCTGCTGTGTTCGCTTTTGAGCATATGAAGCCGCGCCACGTCGTTAACAAGCTCTATTTTCTCCTTGATACGCGGGTCGCCCGCGCAGAGGGCTTTACGACAAGGCTGTTTCGTCAACGTCCTCGCAGGAACGCGCTGGAGTTTTGCTTGTGATAATCTGCGCGATGAACTCCTGTTTTTTCTGGACGCTTTGCCAGAAGTACGCATCAAAAGACGCGTTCTATCAAGGTATTTTTTAAATTTTTATTAATTTTCGTCACTTTACACAAAAACCACACTGTCAACAGGTTAAGGGAACGACAGTTGACAAATCAAGGAATTATGATAAAATAAAGAAAAAAGAAAGTGAGTAGTACAATGAGAAAAAAACGAAAGAATATGTGGAGTACATATG
>JAISJH010000046.1 GCA_031261635.1 Oscillospiraceae bacterium | reverse complement strand
CGTCCACCGTCCCGGCGCAATGCGCCGGGACAGGGCAGGGCTTCGCCCTGCCCGTCTTTGCGAAGCCGCCGCCGCACTTGCAATACGTACCGATGATATGCGGCGAAGCAATCCAGGGTTGACGTAGTATTCTGCGATACGTAAGACGTATGTTGTCCCCCCGGCACTGGATTGCTTCGCACCTGTAACGTCCTACGTATCGCAGGCGTACCGGTGCTTCGCAATGACGGGCAGGGCTTCGCCCTTGCCCCCGCACACAAGGGCGGGTTTGAAACCCGCCCCTACGTAACCTCCGTCCAAACTCTCGTCTCTGATATTTGATATTTGCTAACTGTTATCTAATCTAAAATCGGGCTTGACAAAAGGTATACGAAAAGGGTATAATTAGCTTTAAGACGAAACCGGGAGGTTCTACAGTTTCTATGATACATTATACTAATACTCCGGCGGCTATACGCGACGGTCAGCCCTTGTTCGGGGCTTCGGGCGAACGTTCGCGCACTAAGGCGTATCAAATACTTGACGCTCACAATAAGCCCGGGACGCCCGAGGGGAAATATCGGCTTACTTTTGACGCGCTTATGAGCCACGATATTACTTACGTCAGCATTATCCAGACGGCTCGCGCCAGCGGTATGACGGCGTTCCCGCTGCCCTATGTGCTTACAAACTGCCACAACAGCCTTTGCGCCGTCGGGGGGACTATTAACGCCGACGACCACGCCTTCGGGCTTTCCGCCGCCAAAAAATACGGGGGAACCTATGTGCCGCCGAATACCGCCGTGTGCCACCAGTATATGCGCGAGTTCATCGCGGAACCCGGCAAGATGATTCTCGGTTCCGACAGCCACACGCGTTACGGACATCTCGGGACAATGGGCATAGGCGAGGGCGGCGGCGAACTCGTCAAGCAGCTTCTGCGCGACACCTACGACGTTGACGCGCCCGAAGTCGTCCTAATATGGCTCACGGGCGAGCTTCCGCGCGGAGTGGGGCCTCACGACGCGGCGATTTCAATGGTTGCGGAGCTTTTCCCGGACGGCCGCGCAAAGAATAAAATTCTCGAATTTGCGGGTCCCGGCATAGCCGCTTTGAGCGAAGATTATAAAGCGAATATTGACGTTATGACGACTGAAACAAGTTGCCTGTCGTCGATTTGGGTGTACGACCTCGACGACGTTAACGGCGCGGGTTACGACAGTTACGCGGAGTTTGACCTCTCAACGCAGGAGTGTATGATTGCCCTGCCGTTCCACCCGAGCAACGCCGTGACGATACGCGAGTTCACCGCCGAACCTATTAAATATCTCAAGCCGCTCGGCATAGCCGATAAGGTTGTCAAGGGCAAAGTGTACGCCGACCAGGGGATAATTTGCGGCTGTTCGGGCGGTTTGACAGACCTGCTCACGGAAGCGAGCGAGCTGTTGCCGGACGGCAAAACTGTTGCGCCGGAGTTTGAGTTTTCCGTGTATCCCGCCAGCTCCTCTATCGCTAAGAAGCTCACGAAAAACGGAGTTTTCGCGAAATACCTCGACTTCGGCGCGGTTGTAAAACCGGCGTTCTGCGGCCCCTGCTTCGGCGCGGGCGATACTCCGCCGCACAGGGGCATTTCAATACGCCACGCTACGCGCAATTTCCCCAACCGCGAGGGGTCTAAACCCTCTGACGGTCAGGCGGCTTTCGTGTTCCTAATGGACGCTCACAGTATCGCCGCAACGGCCGCGAACGGCGGTGTGATTATCCCGGCGACTGATAATAATGCCAGTGAAAATCTGAAAACCATTTCCGCGTTCGCAAATATAAACAAAGAGCTTTTACAGGAGCTTTTCCCGGGCTTAACGCCTTTCACTCCGATGTCAAAACGCAAAAAGGCTGACGCAAAACCCGCGTCCGTAAAACTAAAAATAGGCCCTAATATTACCGACTGGCCGGAGATTTCGCCTTTGCCGGATACGCTTCAGGTTCGTATTTGCGCCTCTATTGACGACGAGGTTACTACCACCGACGAGCTTATTCCCTCCGGCGAAACGTCGAGCTATCGCTCAAACCCGCTTAAACTCGCGGAGTTTACCCTGTCGCGCCGCTGTCCCGGATATGTCGCCGCCGCTAAAAGCCTCCCCGGGGGTCAGTTTTCCGCAATCTACGCCCGCAAACCGGGCGACGGCTCCGCTCGCGAGCAGGCGGCGAGCTGTCAGGCGGTTCTGCGCGGCAAGGCGAATTTC
This sequence comes from Oscillospiraceae bacterium, assembly GCA_031261635.1. Classification (GTDB taxonomy): domain Bacteria; phylum Bacillota; class Clostridia; order Oscillospirales; family Oscillospiraceae; genus JAISJH01. The sequence continues at coordinate 3,367 of JAISJH010000046.1, read as the reverse complement.
GCGATTGAGTACGCGACTAAACGCTACCGCTCAAACCTTATCAACTGGGGCATTGTACCTTTCACAATCGACCCTAAAGACGCAAACCTCTTCGCCGACGGCGAAACAGTTACAATAGAAAACCTCCGCGAACAAATCCAAAACGGAACCCGCGAAATCCCCGCGCTAATAGGCGAGGCGGGAACCGCCGTAACGCTCTACCTCCACGATATGACAGACAGCGAACGCCGGATACTACTAAACGGCTGCCTAATGAATGACTACAAGGCAGTTAACAGTTAGCAAATATCAAATATCAGAGACGGGGGTTTGGACGGGGGTTGCGTCCGCGCTCGGCGCGGGGAAACCACCCCGCCGCCTGTGGGCGGCACCCCTCCCAAGAGGGGAATGGGTTTGGACGGGGGTGTGGGATTGCGGAAGCCCACCCTCGTAAATTCCCCTCTTAGGAGGGGTGCCGCCGTAGGCGGCGGGGTGGTCTCCCCGCGCACGGCGCGTCTTACGTCCACACTCACGTCCTCATCCCCTCTGTGGAGGGGTGCCGCCCGCAGGCGGCGGGGTGGTTTCCCGCGCCGTGCGCGGACGTACCCCGCGTCCTAATTATCAATTACAATTATTAAGGAGCTTTCCTAATGTCAAAAATACCAATGCCGCACCCTATTGCCGAGCTTGACGGGGACGAGATGACGCGTGTTATCTGGTCCTGGGTTAAGGACGAACTCATTTTGCCTTTTGTGGAACTCAATACCGAATACTACGACCTCGGCTTGCCTAACCGCGAGGCTACTAAGGACGGCGTTACCCACGAGGCCGCCGCCGCCGCTAAACGTCTCGGCGTTGCCGTCAAGTGCGCCACTATCACGCCTAACGCCGCGCGTGTCGAGGAATATAACCTGTCGCAAATGTGGAAATCGCCTAACGCCACAATCCGCGGCGCTATGGACGGCACTATTTTCCGCACGCCTATTATTACTAAGCTTATTACCCCCGCAATTCCCGCCTGGACGGCTCCGATTACCGTCGCCCGGCACGCTTACGGCGATATTTATAACGCCGTTGAGAAAATAACCGACGAGGGCGTTATGGAGGTTGCCTACCATAATACCGTAGCGTCTGTAAAGTCTTTTGCCGAGGCCTGTTTCCGCTATGCCGACGGCGAAAAGTTGCCTTTGAAATTTTCCGCTAAGGACACGATACTTAAAAAGTATGACGGCAAATTTTTGGAAATTTTCGCGGAAACGCACAAGGCTTTTCCGAACGTAGATTACAGCTACACGCTGATTGACGACGCCGTGGCGCGTGTTATCCGAAGCTCCGGAGGTTTTATCTGGGCGATGAAAAACTACGACGGCGACGTTATGAGCGATATGGTAAGCACGGTATTCGGGAGCCTCGCGATGATGACCTCCGTGCTGGTAAGCCCCACTGGCGAGTACGAATACGAAGCGGCTCACGGAACCGTTACGCGCCACTACTACCGCTACCGCGACGGCGAAACGCCGGGGACAAACCCCGTGGCGACAATATACGCCTGGAGCGGCGCACTAAAAAAACGCGGCGAACTGGACGGCAACAGCGAGCTTGTAAATTTCGCGGAAAAACTCGAGAGCACGGTTATAGCGGTTATAGAAAACGGAACAGTAACAGGCGACCTAGCGGCCTTAGCGAAAGTGAACGTGAGATGCGTGAACACGAAAGAGTTCATCGCGGCCGTGAAGGCGTTGCTGTAAAGCTACACGCAACCCATTATCAATTATTCATTATCAATTATCAATTATAAATAACGGAGGGTATAACAATGGCAATGGTAACAAGTACCGAGATGTTCCGCAGGGCGTATGAGGGCGGCTACGCTATAGGCGCGTTCAATGTCAACAATATGGAGATTATCCAGGGGATAACCGAGGCGGCGGGAGAGCTTAACGCTCCGCTCATTTTGCAGGTGTCGTCGGGCGCGAGGAAATACGCTAAACACGTGTACCTGATGAAGCTCATCGAGGCGGCGATAGCTGACACCGGCTTGCCGATAGTCGTTCACCTCGACCACGGCGCGGACTTTGAGATTTGCAAGTCCTGTATTGACGGGGGCTTTACCTCCGTAATGATTGACGGCTCGCACCTCTCGTTTGAGGAGAATAAGGCCGTCACGAAGCGCGTTGTCGAGTATGCTCACGACAAGGGCGTGGTTGTCGAGGGCGAACTCGGGCGTTTGGCGGGGGTTGAGGACGAGATTAACGTTTCCGCTGAAAACTCAGCCTACACCGACCCGAACCAGGTTGAGGACTTCGTAAAATCCACGGGCGTTGACAGTCTCGCAATCGCAATCGGCACGAGCCACGGCGCGTATAAGTTCAAGCCCGGCACTAAGCCGCAGCTGCGCTTCGACATTCTGAAAGAAGTCGCGAGCCGCCTCCCCGGCTTCCCGATTGTCCTGCACGGAGCGTCAAGCGTTATTCCTAAATACGTGCAGATGGTAAACGCAAACGGCGGTCAGATGCCGGACGCTATAGGCGTTCCGGAGGATATGCTCCGCGAAGCCTCCACGCTCGCAGTCTGCAAAATAAACATTGACAGCGACTTAAGGCTCGCAATGACGGGTACAATAAGAGAATATTTCAATCAGCACCCCGACCACTTCGACCCGAGGCAGTACCTGACCCCCGCGAGGGCTAATATAAAAGACCTTGTAAAGCACAAGATTACAAACGTACTCGGCTGCGCCGGAAAAGCTTAAAACAATGAATAAGGAATAGTGAATAATGAATAATTGTCCGCGCGCGGCGCGGGGATTATAAGGAGCGGTGTGATGACGACAAAACAACACGTTATAGAACTTATACGCGGTATTGATGACGAGGTTTTTGAAGGCTTTAATATGGCTATTTTTGAGGACTTTATCGACCAGTGCGAGTGTACAAAAAAACTAAAGGATTATTATGCCGACCCCGAAGCGAAAGAATACTTTACACTTGAAGAAGTGATGGAGGAAAGCGGGCTTTATGACATACAAAGTTGTAATCGAAAAGAAAGCGCGTAAATTTATCAAAAGTCAACCCGCTTTCCAGCAAAGGCGTTTGCATAAGGCAATAGGAAATCTGCCTTCCGGCGGCGACATAAAATATCTGTCCGGTAATAAAGAGGCTTTTAGACTTAGAGTCGGCAACTACCGGGTGATATTTACAAAGGATAATGACGTTTATATTGTAACTGTCGTTGACATTGATAATCGCGGACAGATTTACAAGTCTATTTAAAATACCTGCCTATAAAAGTCAACCCCCAAAATGAAGAAAGTAGAGAAAAATTTTGATATGGCAAAACGGACAGAGCTACGCGAACGGTCAAGTTTGGTAAAATTTTACACTTGCCG
>JAISJH010000022.1 GCA_031261635.1 Oscillospiraceae bacterium | reverse complement strand
CAATGGCGGTAAACCCGGCGTTCCAAGCCGCTATGCATATATAAGAGCTTGAAAAAACGTAGGGGCGGGTGTAAACCCGCCCCGCGATAGCGCGGGGGCGTGTGATTTGCGTTGCACATTCCTGTAGGGGGCGATGCCCACATCGCCCCAAGAATTGCACAAATTCACGTATTGCGTAGAATGGCAAAACCCGGCGGGACGATGTGGGCATCGTCCCCTACAAGGTCGCAACGCAAATTGCCCACGTCTGCGAGTGCGTCGCGGTCGCCCCTACAAAGGTAGCGCAATGTTTTGCAGGGACAAAGCAACAAAGCAACCATTATTAGACGAAATGCCAAATACCGTTAACCGTTACTTAGCGAAAACCGCCTCTTTCGCCTGTTTTCAGCGATTTGTGAACAGCTTCTTCAAAAAAAGTTAACAAAAAGTTAAATTTGGGTATTGCAATTGCGCGAAAGTGTGGTATAATTAAATAAATATTAGGCGGGGTTTGGACTGACGTTAAGGACGGCGGCTACGGCACCCGCACGTGAGAGGAGCAAACTATGCGACTACGCGACATCAAAAAGGACTGGGTAATTAACCGGGCGGTCTATTTTATGGCTTTGCCTATGTTGATTTACTTCATCATCTTCAACTGGCTGCCTATCGGAGGTATGATGCTTGCCTTCGAGGAATACTCGTCCAGGGGCGGTACGCTCGGGAGCCAGTGGATTGGGTTCCAGAACTTCATTAACTTCTTCGCTTCTTCCTACATAGGGCGGCTGTTTAAGAACACCATTATCATTAGTCTAATGTCAATGGCGGTTAACTTCCCCGCTCCTATTATCCTCGCGCTTTTGCTGAACGAAATGGAAAACCAGATTTACAAGAAGGTTATCCAGACGGTCAGCTATATGCCGTATTTCGTCTCAACTGTCGTTATCTGCGGCATAATCAAAGACTTCGTCGCAATCGACGGGCCGATTACCCACGCGCTCGTCAATATGGGCGTTATCACCAAAGCGCAGGACCTCCTTGCGAGCGGACTGGCGTTCAGATTTTTCAGACCTATTTTCGTCATAAGCGGAGCGTGGCAGGGGACGGGCTACGGCTCGATAATCTTCCTCGCGATGTTATCGAGCGTTGACCAGGAACTCTACGAAGCCGCCAAGATTGACGGCGCGGGACGCTGGAAGCAGACGCTTCACGTTACTATCCCCGGTATACTGCCGATTATAATGCTAATGCTCATTATGCAGGTCTCCTCGCTGCTGAACGTCGCGATGGAAAAAATCCTCCTGCTGTACGACGCCACTAACTACGAAGTTTCAGACGTTATAATGACCTTCGTCTACCGTAAAGGTTTGCAGGACGGCGTACAGGGGCTATCAACGGCGGTGCAGATTTTCAACTCGCTGATTAGTATGGCCTTGCTGTTTATCTCGAACGCCGTAAGCCGAAAGGTTTCAGATTTCAGCCTTTTCTGATTTCAGATAACAGTTAGCAAATATCAAATATCAGATGCCGCGCACGGCGCGGGGTTTTCCACGGCAACTGTTAACGGTTAACTGTTAACTGACTAATTTTGGAGGATTAACAATGCCGACTTCACAACTTAACCTTACAAGCAATATAGACATTTCTAAAATGACGCAGGGGCGCGGTAACGCTATCAAAGATACCCCCGCCCGCGTGGTTTTCAAGGTGTTCAACTATATTTTCCTTTTCGCGCTCGGCGTCGTCTGTCTTGTGCCGCTGTGGCATATCGCGATGCTGTCGTTCTCTAACCCTACGCTAATTCAGCGAAACACAGGGCTTGTGCTGTGGCCGCTCGGGCTTGCGCCGTTTTCCGGCGGGCAGACTAACGCCGCAGGCGCTCCGCTGAACGCTACGCTCTCCGGCTACCAGGTGGTTCTTTCTAACGCCGCCCTGCTTCGCGGCTACGCTAATACCATTTTCTACGTCGGTTCGGGCTGTTTCCTTAGTATCCTGTTCGGCGCAATCGGAGCCTACTGCGTATCGCGCAAAAATACGCTCTTTATGATGCCCTTGCTCGCGGTGCTTATGGTCAGTATGTTCTTTAACGGCGGTCTTGTTCCTACATATATGGTCTACAAGGGACTAGGAATGGTCAACACGCGTTGGTCGCTCGTTCTGAACGGTATGCTGAATATGATGAACATTATCATTCTAATGACCGCGTTCAGAGGCTTGCCGGACGGCTTAGAGGAGTCCGCGCAGCTTGACGGCGCGGGGCATATGACGATTTTGTTCAAGATAGCGCTCCCGCTCTGTAAGGCGAGTATCGCGGTTATCGCGCTGTTCTACGCAATCGGTAAGTGGAACGACTACCTGCAAGCCGCGATTTACGTCAACGGCAAGCGCTCGCTCTATCCGCTACAGCTCATTATTCGCGATATCCTGACGCAACCGCAAAGCCCGACAGGTATGGAGGTAGATATAGCCACAAGTATCGGTCCGGCAAACGAATGCCGCGCGCTCGTAGAATACACGACGATTATGTTCTCGACAATCCCGCTACTGTGTTTCTACCCCTTCGTGCAGAAATATTTTGTCAAGGGCATTATGATAGGCTCGATAAAAGGTTAAATAACAGTTATCAAATATTAAATATCAAATACGGGGGTTTGGACGGTTCTTGCGCCCAAGCCCCTGTTGGTAATTCCCGGCATTGTGAACCTCGATTATATTGTAACTTTTAACGTCCGCGCGGCGGGGAAACCACCCCGCCGCCCGCGGGCGGCACCCCTCCCAAGAGGGGAATAGGGGTTTGGACGGGGGTTGCGAGGCTACCACAATAGACCTGTCCTAAAACATTTTTTGCGGTCTAATGTAGGGGGCGATGCCCACATCGCCCCGCCCCGTAGAATGTGAAATTGATTAACCCGCGGGACGATGTGGGCATCGTCCCCGACACGCCGCAACGTCAATTGTCCACTCCCCCGTATCAGCGAAGCGCCCGCCCCCGTAGAGGGCAGGGCAACGCCCTGCCCGTGGTGCGCCCTCGGCGCACCGTCTTTGCGAAGCCGCCACCGCACTTGCGATACGTACCTATGAAATGCGGCGAAGCAATCCAGGGTTGACGTAGAACCCTGCGATACGTAGTCCGTATGTTGTCCTCCCGGCACTGGATTGCTTCGCACCTGTAAATGGGTACGTATCGCAAGCGTACCGGTGCTTCGCAATGACGGGGGCGGGGGCTTCGCCGATACGGGGGAAGGAACGCAATGGGGAAAGTTACGTTTTCCCATTATTCACTATTCACTATTCACTATTCATTATTCATTGCTAACTATTCACTGTTCATTGTCAATTGGAGGTAACTATGGAACGCAGACGCAGACAGACGCAGTTCACTCAGCGCGAGATTATGGACGTTGTTAACGACCCGCGCTATACTCCCTATGACGGAGGGTTGCACTATCCTAAGCCTATTTCAGACAAGCTTGAAAAACTCGGCAAGCTCACGTTCGCGCTGTACGGCGACAATAAGCTTGAATACGAATTTACCGGGCTGAACTCGCTCAAACACAAAAAGGGCGGCGTGTGGCTCACGGAATATTACGAGAGCTACGAAGCCGCGCCGGACGTGATTTTCTTTTTCCACCTCGTTCGCCCGAGCTGGCCGCAGGAGATGAAAGCCTTCTGCGTCGACCTCACGACTAACCGCGTCACGATTAACAACGCGCAAATCGGCAACGACGAGTATTCACCGCGCGACACGTCCTCGAACATAACCTTCGCGACAATCGAGGGGCGCGGAGCCGTCACGGGCGAGGCTCACGAGTTCACAGACGACTTCACGGGCAAAGTCGCGGCCTGGAAAATCGGCGACATCTGGCTAACGCACCACTACATCAACCACCGCTTTTTCCTGAACGAGATACTCGGCGTCGCGCCGGACAGCATTTTCCTCACAATCGCCGAACCCGCGCAGTACGTCTGTATCGACAGGGCGCGGCAACTGTATGTGTTTTCTTGGCGCGAAATGGCGGGTCCCGGTATCCTCGGTATGGACGTTATGGATTTCTCGACAATGACAAGCGCGGGAATGTTCTTTGGCATTAACGAAACCGACCGCTTCGAGTGCTACGCAATGAGCCGCCGCGCCGGAAAGTGGCTCTCGGTTGAGGACAGAAAGAAGCTTCACAAGGAAGGGATTTACAGTGTTGTCGGGAATTTGTGATATTTTAACAACGCAAACGCATAGGGCTTTCGCGGAGGCGGGTTTTGATTTGCCGCCGGAGCAGTGCAATGTAACGCCCTCCGACCGCCCCGATTTGTGCGACTTCCAGTGCAACGCTAGCTTCGCGGCGGCTAAATTGTATAAGCGCAAGCCGCTAGATATAGCCTCGGAAGTCGCGGAGCGGCTTGAAAATTGCACGGTTGCCGCACCCGGGTTTCTTAATATCAACGTTTCAAACGATTTACTTACTGAACGCTTAAACGCTATGGCGCAAGACAGGCGTTTGGGTTTTCCCTCTGTTGAAGCCAAAACTATCGTTCTCGACTACGGCGGGCCTAATGTCGCTAAAGCCTTGCACGTGGGGCATTTGCGCTCTGCCGTAATCGGTGACGCGCTCTATAAAATCGCGGGCTTCCTCGGTTACAGGGTCATAAGCGATATCCACCTCGGCGACTGGGGTTTTCCGATGGGGCTTGTGCTCGCGGCCTTGCAGGAGCGCGGTTTCAAGGCGGGGGACGAACTCGCGCCTCAAACGCTCAACACAATCTACCCCGAGGCGGCGGCACGGGCTAAAACCGACGAGGTTTTCCAGGCTGAAGCGAAGCGTATAACAGTAGAGCTACAGCAGGGCAACGCCGAATATTTCAAGATTTGGAAGCAAATTCAGTCGCTGTCGGTTGCGGACGCTAAGGCAAACTACGACGCGCTGAACGTCCGCGACTTCGACTACTGGTACGGCGAGAGCGACGCTCAACGCTACGTGCCGCGAACGCTTGAAATTTTCGAGCGGCGTGGCTTAATTCGCGACGATAACGGAACAAAGCTCGTTGACATAAAGCTCGATAGCGACAAGGAACCTATGCCGCCGGTGATAGTTGTAAAAGCCGACGGCGGCGAGGTTTACGCCACTACCGACCTCGCGACGATTTTACAGCGCGTGGAGGACTGGAAGCCTGACGCCTGCGTCTACTTGACCGACAACCGCCAGACGCTCCATTTCAAGCAGGTTTTCAGAGCGGCAAAACTCGCGGGGATTGCCCCGCCGGATATAGACTTCACGCACATAGGCTTCGGAACCGTCAACGGCGCGGACGGCAAGCCGTATAAGACCCGCGACGGCGGCGTTATGAGCCTCTCGACCCTAATCGCCGACGTTCGCGCGGTTCTGCCGGACGAGCGCGTGGCTTGCGCGGCGATACGTATTGGGGAACTGCAAAACCAGCCCTTGAAAGACTACCGTTTTGACGTTGAAAAATTCTGCGCGTCAGAGGGCAAAACCGGCCCCTACCTGCAATACACAGCGGTGCGTATAGCCTCCGTTTTGGCAAAAGCGGACGCGCCGGATGCGCCAAACGCTACGATAAACGCACCCGCAAGCGACGTTGAACGCGGACTAATGCTCGCGCTCGAACGCGCCGGAATATCGCTGCTGAAAGCCTGGGCGGACAAGGCGCCGTCGGCAATCTGCGACTGCCTGTTCGACATCTGCGCCCGCTTCAATTCATTCTACGCGGCGCAGCATATACTAACCTGCGAGGACGCAACGCAAAAAGCCTCGTGGCTCGCGCTATTGCAACTAACGCGGGAGGTAATAGTGACGCTGCTGGGGGTGTTGGGCGTAGACGTGCCGGAGAATATGTAAATCAATGAATATGTAATAATGAATAGTGAATAATTGAAACGGAGGAAAACACTATGTCGCGGGTTATGGCTATAGATTACGGCGATACGCGCACGGGCGTGGCGTTTTCCGACCTTTCGCGAATGATAGTCGGCGAAACGCTTGTGATAACGGAGACTAACGCTAAGAAACTCGCGGCTCAAATCGCGGAGCTTGCGAAATCGCGCGAAGCGGACACGGTTATACTCGGTCTGCCGCGCAATATGGACGGCAGCGAGGGTTTCAGAGCGGATAAGACGCGGAGGTTCGCGGCGTTGCTGCCGTTCGAGGTGATTTTCCGCGACGAGCGTTTGACCTCGGTATCGGCTCACGCGATACTGCGCGATAACGGCAAGAAAACGGTGAAGCATAAGGAGAGCGTTGACGCTGTAGCCGCCGCGCTGATACTCGAGAGCTTTCTCGGTAGCTAACGCGGGGGCGCGTGCCACGCACAGCGCGGGACACGGAGGCGAGACGCAGGGGCAGGACGCAGGGGCGGGGCAAGCCCCGCCCGTAATGCGCCGGAACGGCGCGGGACAGGGCAACGCCCTGCCCGTCATTGCGAAGCCGCCACCGCACTTGCAATACGTACCATTGATATGCGGCGAAGCAATCCAGGGTTGACGTAGGCACCTGCGATACATAGTCCGTATGTTCCTCTCCCGGCACTGGATTGCTTCGCACCTGTAACGTTCTACGTATCGCAAGCTTACCGGTGCTTCGCAAAGACGGCGCACGGCGCCGGGACGGTGGACGGCGCCGGGACGGTGGACGGCGCCGGGACGGTGGACGGGGGCGGGCGCTTCGCTGATACGCAGAGCAATTAACACATCAATCACTTTAACAACCAAAATAACCACATCAAACACAACAACCAACTAACCACATCAACAAACCAACCACACATATAAGGAGAACGACTATGGCTATCTTTGCACATACCAGTATCCACGTCCGGGATTTGGACAAGAGCATTGCGTTTTATCAGGACGCTCTGGGGCTTACAAAGCAGATGGAAATGCCTATGCCGGGGGCGAAACTCGTTTTTATGGGTTCTGCCGAGGGCGGGGCGCAGGTTGAGCTTACCTGGCTCGAGGAGCAGGGCGACAAGCCCTACGACATCGGCGAGGAGGAAGTTATCCACCTCGGCTTCACGGTAAGCGACTTTGAAAACGTCAAGGCGAAGCACAAGGAAGCGGACATAATAGTCTTTGACCCGGACTATATGCCGCCGTATTTCATAGCCGACCCCGACGGCTACTGGGTTGAAATCATTCCAGGGTTTTAATAGTTAACAGTTATCAAATATCAAATATCAGATTCGCGCACGGCGCGGGACGCGGGACGAGGGTTGCGATTAACACAACCCTCGTCTTTCGTCTGCCGCCGCGCGGCATAACTGATATTTGATATTTAATAACTGTTAACTGCGTCAGCTGAGCGGTACTGACAGGTCAAATTCGTATTTTTCCGCGTACCAGTTGCGGTATCTTGTTCCGGCAATCCAGGCTACTATTGTCAGCAGGAAAAACGCGCAGACGAAAGCCACCTGACCTGTGCGGTTATTCGGGTCCGCCGGGATTTGCAGACCGAAGATTGACATTGCGGGGAGAATGTGCGACGTACCGAAGCACCAAAAGAAATTGAAAACGTTGTTGTTGCCGACGTTCGTCAAGCCGATTAGCGGGACGATGTTCATAATGGCGATTACGCCGCCGCCGCCCCAGTTGCGGTGGAAACCGAGCCAGAACACATAGGCAAGCACCGCGAGGATTACAATTACGGAGGACGTTACGAAGTTCCAGCCGATTTCCCTGCCGATTTGGGCGAGGTCATAGACCGGGTTCTTACTCGCAAGCCCCAGTAAGCCGATAGCCGAGCCGTTAGCGCCTCCCGGAACGGGGAACATAAAGCGATAACCGGACAAAAGCCCGAGCTCCGCGATTACGAGGAAGTACATCAGGAAAGAATATATTGCGGCGCGGGGTTTGCTAGTTGTCATTTTCATATATGTAACCACCTTTTCAATAGTTGATTTCACAGTCGATACAGCTATTATAACACAAGCCTTTCAGGATTGCAAGAGGTTAAGTTAACTTTTTTTGAAAAATGTTAACAGATTGTAAAAAAGGCGTGAGAGGACTTGACAAAAAAAGCGAGTGGTGCTATAATTGTCACTGTAAGCAAGAGAGTGCTAGCAGACGCGGCAGCTTACCGTTGGCACTTGCGCCGTAGGGGAGATTACGCCTTGGAACTTTCAACCAGACTTACAGCTATCCTACGCAGCGTCGTCGAAGCGTTCCTCGCGGACGAGGCTCCCGTCAGTTCCGGCGTTATCGCTGAAATCTGCGGGCTGGGGCTGTCACCCGCGACTATTCGCGGCGAGTTCAGGACGCTTACGAGCCTGGGCTACCTGCGGCAGGGGCATACTTCCGGCGGTCGTATCCCGACTGAAAAAGCCTACAGAACGTACCTGCTGCTATTCGGGGCGCAGAGTTCCCTTTCAACAAGCGAGCTTAACGCGGAACTGCGTATGAGAATAGCAAAGCTCGACGCGCTGATTGCCGACCTCGGCGTGATACTAGACAGCGTTCGCGCAAACCCAGCCTTCGCGCTCTTAGCGGGCGACGCCCCCGACGACGTAACAGCCGCAAGACGTATCATCAAGCGCCTGGAGGGCGGCAACGACCCAAAACTTTTGCCGGGACGAACACTTGATAGTTAACAGTTATCAAATATCAAATATCAGATGCCGCGCACGGCGCGGGGGCGGGGCGCAAGCCCCAGCCCGTCATTGCGAGCCGCGGAAAGTATAAGATACGTACCATTGAAACCGGCGCGGCAATCCAGTGCCGCAGTCCACAGATACGTATGTTACGCTCCCGGAATATACGTAAGTTACGCCCCCGGCACTGGATTGCTTCGCGCCTAGACCGTGATTGTATGTTTAGTTTTCCGGCGCTCGCAAAGACGGCGCACGGCGCCGGGACGTAGGACGTAGGACGTAGGACGTAGGACGTAAGACGTAGGACGTAGGACGTAGGACGTAGGACGTAGGACGTAAGACGTAAGACGTAGGACGCAACCCCCGTCCAAACCCACGTCTCTGATATTTGATATTTGATAACTGTTATCTAATAAAATAACTGTTATCTAAAAAAATAAGGAGGTCACAGAAGTGAATAACGACGATGAAATTGTAGAACCTACTAATGAGGAGGAGGCGCAGGTTGCGCCGGAGGCTCCCGAGGCTCCCGACGTTACCAAGAGCGACGCGTATTTGCGGCTTGCCGCCGAGTACGACAACTTCCGCAGACGCACCGCTACCGAGCGCGCTAACGCCTACGGCGAGATTACCGCTAACGCCGTTGCGCAGTTCCTCCCGCTGTGGGACGACTTAAAACTCGCGGTTGAACATTCCGATTTGAGCGGCTTGCCGCTCATAACGAAAAAGTTTGACGAGATTTTGTCAAAACTAGGCGTAGAGGGTACGGCGGACGAACCCGGCACGCCCTTCGACCCGGAGCTTCACAACGCCGTGGGAACCTTCCCGGACGACAAATTCGGCGCGGGCGAGATAACGATACTCCTGCAAAAAGGTTTCAGCATACGCGGGAAAGTATTGAGGCACTCGCTCGTAAACGTTAATCCGTAAATTTACGCACGCCCTGTAGGGGCGGGGCTTGCCCCGCCCGGGATATTACCGAACACGATATTTTCTAACCCGTCAATCCCGGTAAATCCGGGCGAGGCGAGCCTCGCCCCTACAAGCGCACAGCGTGGGTTTTAACACGTTACTAATCTATATCACTATATAAAGGAGCAGAAAATTATGTCAAAAATCATTGGTATTGACCTTGGTACTACTAACAGCTGCGTTGCTGTTATGGAAGGCGGCGACCCCGTCGTTATAGCTAACAGCGAGGGCAACCGCACTACGCCGTCTGTCGCGGCATTCGCCAAGAACGGCGAGCGGCTCATTGGTCAGGTCGCGAAGCGTCAGGCGGTTACTAACCCCGAGCGCACTATTACGAGTATCAAACGCGAAATGGGTACTAACTACCGCGTTGATATCGACGGCAAAAAGCTCACGCCGCCGGAAATTTCCGCTATGATACTCGCAAAGCTCAAAGCGGACGCTGAGAGCTACCTCGGCGGGACAGTTACGCAGGCGGTTATAACCGTGCCGGCGTATTTCACGGACGCGCAGAGGCAGGCTACTAAAGACGCGGGCAAAATCGCGGGGCTTGAAGTCCTACGCATTATCAACGAGCCTACGGCGGCCGCGCTTGCCTACGGGCTTGACAAAGACAACGAGCAGAAAATCCTTGTCTACGACCTCGGCGGCGGTACGTTTGATGTATCCGTCCTCGAAATTGCGGACGGCGTTATCGAAGTGCTTGCGACAGCCGGAAACAACCGCCTCGGCGGCGACGATTTCGATAAATGCGTAGTGGACTGGCTCGTAGCGGAGTTCAAGCGCGACCAGGGCGTAGACCTCTCGCAGGATAAAGTTGCCCTCCAGCGTCTGAAAGAGGCCGCTGAAAAAGCTAAAATCGAACTGTCCGGCGTTGCGACAAGCAACATCAACCTGCCCTATATAACAGCGGACGCTACGGGTCCGAAGCACCTTGACGTGTCGCTCACACGCGCTAAATTTAATGAGCTGACTAATCACCTTGTCGAGCAGACTGTTAAGCCTGTAAAGCAAGCCTTGTCGGACGCTAAACTCGACGCTTCGGCCTTGTCTAAAGTCCTGCTTGTAGGCGGCTCGACGCGTATCCCCGCCGTGCAGGATAAAGTTAAACAGCTCACAGGCAAGGAGCCGTTCAAGGGCATTAACCCGGACGAGTGCGTGGCGGTCGGCGCGGCTATCCAGGCGGGCGTACTCGGCGGCGATGTGCAGGGTATCCTGTTGCTAGACGTTACACCGCTGTCGCTCGGAATTGAAACGCTCGGCGGCGTGTTTACAAAGCTGATTGAGCGCAATACGACTATCCCGACAAAGAAATCGCAGGTGTTCTCAACCGCCGCCGATAATCAGACGAGCGTTGAGGTCAACGTTCTGCAAGGCGAGCGCGAAATCGCGAGCGGCAATAAATCGCTAGGACGCTTCCACCTCGAGGGTATAGCCCCCGCGCGGCGCGGCGTGCCGCAGATTGAAGTTACGTTCGATATTGACGCTAACGGCATAGTAAACGTATCGGCAAAAGACCTCGGCACCGGGCGTGAAAATAAGATTATGGTCACGGGTTCCTCGAATATGTCAAAAGAGGACATCGCGGCGGCAGTCAAGGCGGCGGAACAGTTCGCGGCGGAGGACGCGGCGCGCAAGGACGAGGTAGACACAATCAACAACGCCGAGAGTATGGTCTATCAGTCGGAAAAGACAATAGCGGACGTAGGCGACAAAATATCAGCGGAGGAAAAAGCCGACCTCGAGGCTAAGTTGCAGGTTGTAAAAGACAAACTGGCGGCGAAAGACGTTCCGGCAATCAAAACGGCTACGGAGGAACTGACGCAAGCGTTCTACGCCGTAAGCGAAAAAATCTACGCGCAAAACCCCGGCGGCGACGGGCAGGTTCCGCCGACTGACGGCGGCGGCTTCCCGGGAGGCGACGTACCGCCGACAGGCGGCGCGGCAGGAGGCGGCAACGCGGGCTATACTGACGCGGATTATGAAGTCGTTGATTGATTGTAAATAACAGTTATCAAATATCAAATATCAAATGACGCGCGCGGCGCGGGACGTTTGGCGGGACGAGGGACGCGGACGGAGCGGCGCGGGGCGTAGGGGCGGGGCTTGCCCCGCCCGTCATTGCGAGCCGCGGAAAGCTTGCGATACGTAGAATTGAGACCGGCGAAGCAATCCAGTGCCGGAAACCAAAGACACGTATCTAGGGTTTGCGGCACTGGATTGCTTCGCCGCTATACATTGATATATCTTGGGCTTGCCGCGGCTCGCAAAGACGGCGCACTGCGCCGGGACGTAAGACGAGGGTTTTAGAACGGCGCAAAAAGAAAATACTGTCCCCCTCGCTCCCCGCAATTTCACATATTACAGAATTCAGGTGACTAACAGTGGATAAACGCGATTACTATGAGGTACTGGGCTTGCAGAAGGGCGCGTCTGACGATGAAATCAAACGCGCCTATCGTAAGCTCGCTAAGGCTAATCACCCCGATGTTAACCCTAATGATAAAAAGGCCGAATCGCGCTTCAAGGAAGTCGGCGAAGCCTACGAAGTGCTGTCGGACGCTTCCAAGCGCGAACGCTACGACGCCTACGGCCACGCCGGAGTTGACCCGAGCTACGGCGGGGGCGGCGGCTACGGCGCGGGAGGTTTCAACGTTGACTTCGGCGATTTGGGCGATATACTAAACGATTTCTGGGGCGGCGGCACCTCGCGGCGGTCTAACCCCAACGCTCCCCGGCAGGGCGAAACGCTTCAGACGCAGGCCTCCGTGACCTTTGAGGAGGCCGCCTTCGGTGTTCCCAAGGAGGTTCCGGTTACGCGCGTCGAGGATTGCGAAACCTGTCACGGTTCCGGCTGCGCGGCGGGGACTACCGCTGAAACCTGCCCGAATTGTAAGGGCAGCGGCACGGTCACGAGCAGACGGCAAACGCTGTTCGGCGTGAGCCTGTCTACGTCCGCTTGCCCGAGCTGTAACGGCAACGGCAAGATTATTAAAACGCCCTGTAATACCTGCAAAGGCAAGGGGCGGGTTCGCAAAAACCGCACTCTGCGCGTTGACATTCCCGCCGGGATTGACCACGGTCAAACGTTCGCCGTGCGCGGACAGGGCGGAAAGGGCTACAACGGAGGCCCCGCGGGTGACGTACTTATAACGGTTCGCGTGGCAGCTCATTCAAAATTCAAGCGCGACGGCACGACCCTGCACTATCCGCTGCCAATAAGCTTCACGCAAGCGGCGCTCGGCGCGGAGGTCGAAGTCCCCATTCTAACCCCGCCCGGCGAGGCAGGCTCAAAGGCAAAGCTGAATATACCCGAGGGAACCCAGACAGGCTCGGTATTCAGACTAGCGGGAAAAGGCGTACCGCGCATAAACAGCGGCTCAAGAGGCGATATGCTGATAACGGTAACAATACGAACCCCAACCGCGCTAAACGCCGAACAAAAAGAACTGCTAAAGCAACTGGACAACTCCGCAAGCCCCGCAACAGCTGCTACAACGTCAGACGAGGCAAGCGACGAGGGCGGCAAAAAGGGCAAAAAGAAAAAATGGGGCAAATAGAGCGTACAATGCGGAAATAAATATAATGCGGAAATAAATACGTAGGGGCGGGTTTCAAACCCGCCCTCCCCGCGTCCCGGCGCCGTGCGCCGTCATTGCGAGCCGCGCGAAGCAATCCAAGCCCAGTACCCTCGTCCACCGTTCCGGCGCAAAGCGCCGGAACAGGGCAGGGCATCGCCCTGCCCGTCATTGCGAAGCACCGGTAAGCCCGCGATACGTACAATGTTACAGGTGCGAAGCAATCCAGTACCGGGGGGACAACATACGACCCTACGTATCGCAGGATACTACGTCAACCCTGGATTGCTTCGCCGCATATCAATGGTACGTATCGCAAGTGCGGTGGCGGCTTCGCAAAGACGGGCAGGGCTTCGCCCTGCCCTGTCCCGGCGCATTGCGCCGGGACGGTGGACGAGGATACGTCCGCGTACGGCGCGTAGACGTTGGTTTGGACGTGGGTACTGGGCTTGGATTGCTTCGTGCGGCTCGCAATGACGGTGCGCCGTGCGGCGCACCACGCGCCACGCGCGGAAGAGGGCGGGTTTGAAACCCGCCCCTACGTTACCCGCGCAACACACGTCCATTCACCCGCGTAACGCACGTCCCTTTTCCCGCGCAACAACCGTTCATTCACCGGCGCAATCAACGTCCTAGCCTCAATTTTTCACCCAACCGCGCGGCTTTACCACTGCCGAGGCCAGTATACACAGCAGCGGTAGCGCGAAGTCGCGGTATCTTGGCTGAACCTCTATCAGTAGGTGCGCCCCGGCGTATAGCAGCAGTGCTATGCCCGGCAGGATTGCGGCGGTGTTGTACCGCTTCCATATTATTGTGCTTGCGATTAGCGCCATTACCCACAGTGCTATATTTACCCGTATATTTACGGCGTAAAACGTAGCGCTCCACGTCGGCGGTTCTGTAAAACTCCACTGCAAGTCGGGGTTTTCGAGCCATAGTGTTCTGATTTTGCCGAGGAATAGTTCCGACCACTGTTGTATGCTTTGCGGCCTGTGCGCGGCTATATAGTCGAGTTCCGCGGCTTTGCGAAGCTCCGCGTCCTCTATCGCGTAGACCGCTTCGGTCAGCTCGCGCGACCAGGCTCCCTTATGCTCATAGTCAAGCCCTGCCGCGAATTTCCAGAGCGGGTCGTTATTCGCGAGGCCGTTAGGGTTCAGACCGCTGCCGATTACGACAGCGTTCGCGGCTCCCAAAGTGAGCATATAAGCCGCAAGCAGGATAACGCAGGTTTTGACCAGTGGAAGCGGCTTTTCCTTGCGAATTATGCAAATCAGGAGGTTAAACAGCAAAACCGCCGCCACGGCGATAACCCCGAGCGGACGTATACAATTCCCGAGCGCAAAAAGCACAGCCGCCACGGCTATAGCGCGGCTCCCGCCGTTTAGCGCGAGGTAAAAGCCGGACATCAGCAGAAACAGCGCCAAGTGCTGGTTCGTTAGCACCGGCGCGAGCGTATAAACCTCCGGGATAAGCAGGTACAGCACGCCCGCGAATACGGCGCACTTACGGCTCTCCGTAATTTCCCCGGCTATTAGGTACACAAAAACGTTCGTCCCGGTAATGTACAGGCAGTTCAGGACAATCAGCGCGGTCTTGGCAAAGCTACCGCTAAGGCGTATTACAATCGCCTCGTACAGCGCAAAGCCCGTCTGATACGCCCAAATCGTAAAATACGGCGTTCGGTTAAACGCCCAATCCCTAACGGCAATAGCCCGAGCGGTATCATAAAACCGCGCGAAATCAACAACAGGCACGCTGTCAATACGAAGCGCGATAAACGTTCGCAAAGCCATAGAGCATACAGCGAGGGCGATTAGCGGATACATCTTTTTCATATGTAATATTATACAGATATTAACGCGCCGCGTCAAGTGCAATTGATGATTGGGAGCGGGTAATTTAACCCCCCGCGCTCAATTGGAAAACTTACATTTCACCAGATACGCGTAGTCGTAATCCTTCAACTGTTCCGGGTTGCCGTCGTAGGAGCGCATTACGCCGCTGTTTGAGAATAGCGACTGGTATAGCAGGATTTCCTTGCCGGCGCTTATTTCCTCGGGGCTGTTCATTTGTCCGTGCATACGCCCGAGCGTTTCTGAGAGGTCGGGCGGAGGAACGCCCTCCCAGTCCTCGGGGGTTATTGACTGCGAAGCGTGTCCCACTTTATCAGACAGGACAAGCGTCCAGGTATAAGCGGGATTGTGCAAAATACTCACGGCGATGTTCCCGGAGCGTAGCTCGCCGTCTGTACTGCTCATTGCGAAAGACCCCGGCTTGTATAGCAACTCGCCCTTTTCGTAAAATTCTACCCATAGCGCGACTTCTTTATAGGCGGCGTCACTGTCGTAAGAAAAAACATAATGCTCCTGCTTATCGGTTGTAAGCAAGTCGAGAATTTCCCTCTGTTCGGAAGTCTGGTCAAGCGGCGATACCGAGTTTTTAACCCGCGTAGGAGCCGCGGAACAAGCCGCTGTAAGCGCAAGGCAAACAGCAAGCGCGAGAGCGAGAGCTTTTTTCATAGTGACCTCTTTTCTGTTGAGTTATTTGGGAATTGGGGGACACCCCCCGCCGTGCGTGGGGGCAGGGCTTTGCCCTGCCCCGTCATTGCGAAGCACCGGAAAGCTTGCGATACGTAGGACGTTACAGGTGCGAAGCAATCCAGTGCCGGGGGGACAACATACGCCTTACGTATCGCAGGATTCTGCGTCAACCCTGGATTGCTTCGCCGCATATCATTAACTACGTATCGCAAGTGCGGTGGCGGCTTCGCAATGACGGGCAGGGCGGCGCCCTGCCCCGCGCCGGGACGGCGCGCCGCGGGCTTGGCTTCGCCGCCCCCGCATAGGCGGTACGCCCACGACATATAACTTGGACGACTTCACCGCAAACAAGCCGCCCCTGCTTAGGCGGTGCGCGTCTTACAGCGCGGTCTCCAGCGTTTCCAGTTGCGCGGCTAGCTCTTTGGGTAGCGCGTCGCCGAATTTTGCGTAGAACTCGCGTATTCCTTTTGCTTCCTCTTTCCATAGCGTGTTGTCTATTGATAATAGCTCTTTTAGCGCCGCGAGGTCTATCTCGAAGTCGTCGAGGTTGATGTCCTCCGGCTTCGGGAGGTAGCCGAGCGGGGTTTCTGACGCTCCCGCTTCTCCGCGCACTCTGCGTAGTATCCATTCCAGTACGCGGAAGTTATCGCCGAAGCCCGGCCAGATAAAATGCCCCTCGTCGTCCAGGCGGAACCAGTTGACGTTGAAAATTTTGGGCGGGTTTGTGAGCGTTGCTTCCATTTCGAGCCAGTGCGCCCAGTAGTCGCCCATATTATAGCCGCAGAACGGCAGCATCGCCATAGGGTCGCGGCGAACCACTCCGACCGCTCCCGTAGCGGCGGCGGTGGTTTCGCTGCCCATAATTGAGCCTACGAAAACGCCGTGCGCCCAGTCGCGCGATTGATACACCAGCGGAGCGGTCTTGGCGCGGCGGCCTCCAAAAACTATCGCGTCAATCGGGACACCTGCGGGATTTTCAAATTCCGGCGAAATGCAGGGGCAGTTTATAGCGGGGGCGGTGAAGCGAGAGTTCGGGTGCGCTCCCGGAGTTGTAGCGGTTGAGCCGTCCCAGGGTTTTCCAGTCCAGTCAAGCGCGTTAGTCGGTGGGTTTTTATCGAGACCCTCCCACCAGACCGTGTTATCGTCGAGGTTTTGCACGACATTTGTGAAAATAGTGTTCCGCGCGGTAGAGGCCAGAGCGTTCGGATTAGATTTAGCGTTAGTACCGGGGGCAACGCCGAAGAAGCCGTATTCCGGGTTGACAGCGTAAAGCCGTCCGTCGGCACCGGGGCGCAGCCAGGCTATATCGTCCCCGACAGTCCAGACTTTGTAACCCTTGTCGGTATAGACTTTGGGCGGGATTAACATTGCGAGGTTAGTCTTGCCGCAGGCGGAGGGGAACGCCGCCGCTATGTAGCGTTTTTCGCCGCTCGGGGCTTCTATGCCGAGGATAAGCATATGCTCCGCAAGCCATTTTTCGTCCCGCCCGAGCGTTGAGGCTATACGCAGCGCGAAACACTTCTTGCCGAGCAGAACGTTCCCGCCGTAGCCGCTGTTGACAGACCAGATTGTGTTATCCTGCGGGAAGTGAGCGATATAACGCTTCTCCGGGTCAAGCTCCGCCTTAGAGTGTAGGCCTTTGATAAAACCCTCCGAATCGCCGAGGGCTTTGAGTACAGCGTTGCCGACACGCGTCATAATCGCCATTGACAGGACTACGTAAATGCTGTCTGTAAGCTCAATGCCGTACTTCGCAAAAGGCGAGCCTACGGGACCCATTGAGTAGGGGATAACGTACATCACGCGCCCGGACATCGAGCCGTTAAAAATAGCCTCAAGCTGCGAGCGCATTTCAGCGGGAGCCTTCCAGTTATTAGTGGGTCCCGCGTCCTTCTGCTCGGGGCAGCAGATAAACGTGCGGTCCTCAACGCGCGCAACGTCGTTTTGCGCGGAGCGGTGCAGATAACAGCCGGGAAGTTTCTCCTGATTGAGCGGAATGAGTTCGCCGCTCGCGACCGACTGCTTGCGAAGCTCTGCAAGCTGCGCCTCGCCGCCGTCAATCCAAACTACGGATTCAGGCGTAGTAAGCGCGGAACATTCGTCAATCCACGAAAGAATATGCTTGTTAGTGGTTGCGGACATAGTGTATACCTCCAAAATATGCAATTTATAATTTGTAATCAACCGCCCGCGGCGGCCGCTACTAACATAGTATACTACAGCCGCGCCAAAAATGCAAGAGGGAAAATGAAAAATTGCAAATTTTAATCCAAAGACCGCACCCAAACGTCCAAACCCAACGTCTCTGATATTTGATATTTGCTAACTGTCAACTGCCACAACCCTACATCTACCAAAATAACGCACAGATTAACGGGCATACTAGACAACACATAAGACGCTAATACAGGAGGAGTTTATCAAATGGCTATAATAAACGCTACTTTCGAAAGCACCGACAGCGCCGATGCGGCGGCCGCCCGCCTGCGCCAAAAGGGCATACCTTTCAACGTCGTTCCGGCATATCCCGTCCCGGATAAAGTAAGCACTAACGGCGTCAACGGCTCGTTTACCGGGCAGGCGCTGTTCCCCGGCCACGCCGTGCCGGACTGCGGAGCCGCCCTCTACGGCGCAAACACGGTCTATCCTAACGCTATGCTGGGTCCGACGGCGATTGGCACGACCTGGATGCCGCTGCTCGGCACTAACAGCGTCCTGAGCGGCTACGGCGCAACCGCCCAGCCCGTCACAATGGGCTACGCCCAACAGGGCTTCCGCTTCACGGTAGGCAACAACAAAGCCGAAGCCGCACGGAGTATACTGCGTAATTCCGGCGCGTACAGCGTGAGCGAGTGAGGCGTGTCAATTATTCGCCAATGTGTCAACGATTTGACAATGTGCGTAGGGGCGGGGCTTTGCCCCTGCCCCGTCATTGCGAAGCACCGGTACGCCCGCGATACGTAGGACGTTACAGGTGCGAAGCAATCCAGTGCCGGGGGCGTAATATACGTAAGTTACGCTCCCGGCACTGGATTGCCGCGCCGGTCTCAATGCTACGTATCGCAAGCGTTCCGCGGCTCGCAATGACGGTGCGCCGGGACGGCGCACCCCGGGCAGGGCGAAGCCCTGCCCTGTCCCGGCGCATTGCGCCGGGACGATGGACGGGGGTTGCGTCCGCGCACGGCGCGGAGAGGGCGGGTTTCAAACCCGCCCCTACGTTGTTCTCGCGTAATACTCCTCCGCGAATTTTTCTAACGCTTCGGCTTCTATTGCTTTGCGTATGTCCTCTGTCAGGCGGTTATAGTGCCGGAGGTTGTGCAGTACCGCGAAGCGCAGACCCAATATTTCGCCGCTTTTGAACAGGTGACGTATATAGCTCCTGCTGTAGCCGCCCTTGCAGACCGGGCAGTCGCACTCGCTGTCTATTACGCGGCCGTCTGTGGCGTATTTTTCGTTTTTTATGTTCAGCACGCCGGATTGCGTGTAGAATTTGCCGTGCCGCCCGTTTCTTGCGGGTAGCACGCAGTCGAACATATCCACTCCGCGCCGCACCGCCTCGATTATGTTGTACGGCGTCCCCACGCCCATTAGGTAGCGCGGTTTTTCCGGCGGCATTGCGGGGACGATGTAATCGAGCGCGGAGTACATCTCCGTTGTGCTTTCGCCAACCGCGAGGCCGCCTATCGCGTAGCCGGGGAGGTCAAGCGCGGCTATATCGCGCATATGTTTCAGTCTGATTTCGCGGTACGTGCCGCCCTGATTTATCCCGAACAGCGCGGAGGACGTGACGCTATCCGCGTGTTCGGCGATACAGCGTTCTAGCCAGCGCGTAGTGCGCTCCGCAGATTCCTCTACGTACTTATAAGGCGCGGGCAAAGCTATGCACTCGTCGAAAGCCATTATAATATCGCTCCCGAGCGCGATTTGGGTTTGTATTGATACCTCGGGGGTCAAGGTTACGCGCCTGCCGTCTATGTGGGAGTTGAACGCCACGCCCTCCTCGGTAATCTTTCGTAAACGCCCCAGTGAGTACACCTGAAAACCCCCGCTGTCCGTCAGAATGGGTTTATTCCATTTCATAAAGCCGTGCAAACCGCCCTGTCCGCGAACAATTTCAGCTCCCGGCCGCAGAAACAGGTGGTACGTGTTTGCAAGGGCAATCTGACAGCCTATACTGTCAAGGTCGGCCGCTGATAAGCCGCCTTTTATGGCGGCTTGGGTTGCAACGTTCATAAAGCAGGGCGTTTGTATTTCGCCGTGCGCTGTTGAGATAACACCGCGGCGCGCCGCTTTGTCCGTTTTTGTTATATTGAATGTCATCTTTCAAAAATCCTGTTCCAGTTGTCGTAAAATACAGCGTCCGCCACTGTTTCACCCGCCGCGTTAATAAGAGCTTCATATAAACGCGCAAGGTCGCTAATCGTTTCAAGCCCCGTAGGCGGCGTTATTCCTCCGTCAAAATCTGTGCCTAAACCTACGGCGTTTTCGTCGAGTTCTAAAAAATGTAAAATGTGGGCGATTACGTCGGATATTGTCGAAGTCTCGGTATTATTCAAAAAAGCGGAATGTAGGCACACGCCGACAACACCGCCGCTTCGGGCTATAGCTTTATATTGCGTATCAGTCAGATTGCGCGGGTTGTCGCATAACGTTTTTGAATTGCTGTGGCTCGCGATAAAGGGCGTATTCAACATTCGCGAAATTGCCGCAACGTCCCAGAAGCCCGCTTCCGACAGGTGCGATACGTCAACCAATACGCCAAGCGCGGCGCAGTTTTTCACAAAGCCTTTGCCGAGTTCCGATAAGCCTCTGTACGGTTCGTCAACGCAGGAGCCGGAGATTTTACTAGCGTTATTCCACGTGAGCGTTAGTATCCGCGCCCCCGCCTCCGCAATCTGTTTCAAAAGCGCGGGGTCGCAGTCAAGCAAATGCGCTCCCTCAATAGCGAGTATCCCGGGAGACCCGGCGGCGTGGTATTTTTCAAGCAGCGGCAGGGTGCAATTTCTAAAATTGCAGTGCCTGTCGCCCCATATCGCGTAGACCTGCGTGTAAACATCAAAGCGCCCCTTATCGGCGGGTATTAAATCTCCCTCCAGCGAGAGCGTATCGCAATGCGCGTCAAATATTTTCAGTGTGGTTTTCTGAACAGAGTTCAGCCTCCAAAGCCTGGTTGCAGGCAGCCGAGCGGATTGCGTCCAGCACATATTCAGCGAGCGTTTCAGGCGTGATGTTATAACAAATCGCCGTCAGACCGAGTTTCACGTCGGTTTTATAAATAACGGACACGCCGGAGCTTACGTCCGTAATCGAAAACGCCGCCGCTCCCGAGGGTTCCGTAAAACCCTTGATGTGACCGATAATCGCTCCGTCCGCTTCAATTTGCTGCGCCAGTATATAGAGCGCACCGGCAAAATCGCGCACGGTTTCCGCGCTGTAATCGGCCGATACCACCGCCGCACCCTCGTGGTCGTTTACGTGCATATGAACCGTCAGCATTGCAAGAACTCCTTCCACAACCCTTTCCAGTCGTATACGTCGACAGTCGCGCTCACAGGTCGCAGCGGCGCGGAGGGGTTGATTGTTTTCAGTACGGTAAGCGCGTCGTCCCGCGCCTCCGGGCTTGCCGTGTCGCATTTGTTTACGAGTATCATATCCGCGCAGCCGAGCTGGTCGCCGATTAGCATAGGCATAGCGTTCCAAAGCCGCTCCCAGCGTTTGCAGTCGGCAATGCCGAGGACGCGGGCGCGTATGCCGAAGGCCTCCTCAATCTCCGCGCGGATTGCCGCAGGGTAGGCTACGCCGGTAGCCTCGATAATGATATAATCCGGCTCGTACTCGGCGCGAATAGATGCGATATCGTCAATCAGCTGACCGCTCGAGCCGCAACAGATACAGCCCCCGAATACCTCTTTCATACGAAGCCCGGTGGCCTCCAGAAGCCGCGTGTCAACCCCGATTTCGCCAATCTCATTCTCAATAATAACGGCGGAAGCCTCGCCCCCGGTAAGAAACTTAGCAAGCCGAAGCAGGATACTGGTCTTACCCGACCCAAGAAACCCCGCAAGCAGGAGTATTGTCATATGGCAGTAGCCGACCTTTCTACGTTGGTTTGAACCTCTACGTGGCACCCCCCTCTTTAGAGGACGCACTGCCTCCGCAGAGGCGTGTCCCCCGCTCACCCCTTGCGAATCTCGGCGCGTTTTATCTTTCCCCCCAGTGTCTTTGGCAAATCCTCTACGAACTCTATAACCCGCGGATATTTATAGGGCGCGGTCGTGTGCTTCACGTGGTCCTGCAGCTCTTTTATCAGCTCGTCAGACGGCTCGAAGCCTTTCGCCAGTATTACTGAGGCCTTAATAAGCTGCCCGCGCGTACCCTCCGGGTCGGGTACTCCCGTTATCGCGCACTCTACCACGGCGGGGTGTTCGATAAGCGCGGATTCAACCTCAAAGGGGCCTATGCGGTAGCCGCTTGATTTAATCATATCGTCGTCGCGGCCTACAAAATTTATATAGCCGTCGCTGTCGCGCCACGCCATATCGTGGAGGTTGTAGCAGTCGCCGCCCAGAGCCGCCTGCGTAGCTTCTACGTCGCCGTAGTAGCCCACGAACAGGCCTATAGGCTTTTTGGCGGTTACGCAGATTGCTCCCTCCTCGCCGTCCTCCATTTCGCGGCCGTCTACGTCGAGGACTTTAACGTTCAGCAGGGGCGAGGGTTTTCCTGTGGAGCCGGGTTTTATCTCGTCCCAGCCGAAGTTCGCTATAAGCACGGGACCCTCGCTCTGCCCGAAGCCCTCGTGGATTGTGTGACCCGTGAGCGCGCGCCACTGCTTTATAACCTCCGGGTTTAACGGCTCGCCGGCGGTTGTGCAGTGATGTAAGCCGCTTAAGTCGTATTTACCAACGTCCTCCTGCAATAAAAAACGATAGGTTGTGGGAGGGCAGCAGAACGTAGCGACCTTATACTTCGCGATTTTCTCCAGTAACTTTATAGGCCGGAACTTCCCGGTCATATCGTAGCAAAAGACCGAAGCTCCGCAGAGCCATTGCCCGTAGATTTTCCCCCAGCCGAATTTTGCCCAGGCGCTGTCGGCGACTGACATATGGAGCGCGTTTTCCTCAACGTGCTGCCAGTATTTTGCCGTTATAATGTGTCCGAGCGGGTGGAGGAAATTGTGCATAACCATCTTGGGTAACTTAGTAGTACCCGAAGTAAAGTAAATAAGCATAATGTCGTCATTGACTGTAACGCGCTCGTTATAAACGTCAGAGAGTGACACGTCCGCCAAAACCGCGCCGTAGTCAGTCCAGCCCTGCCGCTTTTCGCCGACGAGCAGGAGGTTTTTTATCCCGGGGGAAAGCGCGGCGGCGGCCTCCGCCTGTTCGACGATTGAAGCGTCGTCAACGCAGATGAGCGTGGAAATACCCGCCGACTCCGCGCGATAAATTATATCCTTTTTCATCATTTGTAGCGTACCGGGGATAATCGTCGCGCCGATTTTACAAAGCGCGGCCGCCGTAACCCAGTATTCCCAGCGTCTGCGAAGTACGCAGAGAACCCTGTCGCCTTTAGAAATACCGGCAAGCCGGAAATAATTCGCCGCGCGGTTAGACAGGCTTCGTATATCGCCGAAGGTAAACGAGCGGTCCTCGCCCTCGTCGTTAACCCACAGGAGCGCGCGTTTATCAGGCTCAAGCCGCGCCCATTCGTCCACAACGTCATAGCCGAAGTTGAAATTATCAGGGGCGTTAATAGTAAAATTTTCCGCGAAATCGTCGTAGGAGGTAAACTCTATACGCGGGAGGTATCTGTTTAGCATTGTCGTTTCGTCCTTTTGAGTTAGTTAACAGTTATCAAATATCAAATACGGGAGCGGTGCGCCTTGCTTCAGTTAACAGTTATCAAATATCAAATATCAGATACGGGAGCGGTATGCCTTTCGCAGCCGTAAACCAAGGCATACGCAGAACGCTATAATCGCCGGGATTTCCGCGAGTACCATTAAATAACCGAAGCCTACATACCACGCTCCCGCCGTAGCAAACGCCGGAGCGTTGAAGAAAAAGAAGCAGATGACTATAGCGGCGGTAAGAAGCAGGAATATGGCGGCGGTTATTGTAAGCGGGGTGAAAAGTTTCTTAGGCATTGAGTTGTCCTCCTTGTGTTGTATTGACCTCGTGTGTTGTATTAACCCCACCGCGTGTAACTTACGTCCCGCGCCTCCCTTCGTCACAGCGAAGCGCCCTCCCCCGTCATTGCGAAGCACCGGTACGCTTGCGATACGTAGGGTGTTACAGGTGCGAAGCAATCCAGTGCCGGGGGGATAACATACGTATCTGCGGACTGCGGCACTGGATTGCTTCGCGCCTATACGTAGTACGTATCGCAAGTGCGGCGGCGCTCGCAAAGACGGCGCACGGCGCCGGGAAACCACCCCGCCGCCTGCGGGCGGCACCCCTCCACAGAGGGGATTAGGACGAGGGGTGGGCGAGGGGTGGACGAGGGGTGGACGGGGGGTGCGTGGACGCGAATCCTCCGCAACCCTCGTCCGTTCCCCATCCCCTCTGTGGAGGGGTGCCCCCGCAGGGGCGGGGTGGTTTCCCGCCGCGCGGACGCAACCCACGTCCAAACCCCCGTAATTATCAATTATTCATTATCAATTATCAATTGTCATAACCCTCGTAATTATTCATTATTCACTATTCATTGTTCATTGAGCAACGCATATTTCCACGCGCCGTATACTCCCGCGGGGATTGTTTCGTCTAGGGGAACCGTTAGTATTGTAAAGCCCTCGGCGGGGTAGGGTTTTACGGCGTGTTCGAGTATGCCGCGCTTGACTTCCTCCAAGGGGAAGCCGCGCATTTGGGCTACTCCGCCGCCTAGGATTATTACGTCCGGGTCGAGTAGGTTCAGTGTTCCGGCGAGTACGACGGCTAAGGCCTCTATGTATTGCGTCCTGTCCGCGTCTGTCAATACCGTGAAAAGGTCAGATATATCCGTCCCGGGGTAGTTTTTATCGCGGAGCCGTACTAAGGCGCCTCCCGCTACAACCGTTTCCGCGCAGCCTTTGCCTCCGCAGCCGCAGGCTTCGTTAAAGCCGTATATCGGCACGTGGCCGAGTTCCGTACCGTAGCCGTATTTGCCCTTATACGGCTTATTATTGATAAACAAGCCGCTGCCGAGGCCTGTACCTATGTAAATGCCCAGCACAACGCCGCTTTCCGTGAGCTTCATTCGGGCAATATCGCCCGTCAGCAGAACCACCGTGTCGTTTTCGAGGTAGACTTTAGCTCCGGTAGCGGCTTCAAGCTCACCCGCTAAGTCGCGGCCGTTCAGCGCGGGAATGTTCGGGACTTTCATAGCCCTGCGGCAGGCCTTGTCAAGCAGACCCGGTACTCCTACGCCCATCGCGGTCACGCCGCGCCCCTTGCAGTAGTCGGCGATAGTGGCTACAGCGTCACGCTCCGCCGTGCGAAATCTTGAAACGCTCCCGGGTTTTTCAGGGTTCCCGAGGCGTATATGCGTCCCGCCTATATCAACGCCGATTATTTCGTTCATAACCTTATCCCCCGCTTATGTGATGTTCATTGTTAATTTACAACTAGTATAACATATTTTGCTTGCAATTACAAGCGGAATGTGCTATACTATTGAAGTTAACTAATAATAGAACGTGTATTCAAAAGGTAACTACTCAACAGTCCGTCATTGCGAGCCGCGGAACGCGTAAGATACGTAGGATTGAAACCGGCGCGGCAATCCAGTGCCGGGAGCATAACATACGTATGTTGAGTTTCTACTACTGGATTGCTTCGCACCTGTAACGCCCTGCGTATCGCACACTTTCCGGTGCTTCGCAATGACGAACTCTTTTCCCGTTTTGAATACAGCTTCTTACTGAAAGGTGGACTACACTATGAACTTTGAGGAATTTAAGGAGCGCGCTACCGAGACCGCCGAATTTGTCGCCGGTAAGACGGTTCAGTTCGCGAAATTCGCCGGCGAGAAGGTCGGCACCGCCGCCAAAGTCGCTAAACTCAACGCGGAAATCCTTGCCGAGAAGGACAACCTGCGTAAAGCCTACGCGCGTATCGGTAAGCTCTACGTCGAGCTGTACGCCGCTACCCCGCACGAGGATATTGCCGCCGAGCTTGACATCGTTCACGCGGCGCAAAGCAGGATTGACGAACTCAAAACCAAAATTGACGATATCAAAACCGAAGCCGGCTGGAACGGCGGCGCGGACGCCGACTACGATTCCGACTTTGAAAACGATTTTAACGAAGGGGACGAGCAGTAATGAAAGTCATCTTACTTGCCGACGTTAAAGGCTTAGGCAAAAAGGGCGACGCGGTGGAGGCAAGCGAGGGTCACGCGCGAAATTTCCTCGTTCCGCGAAAGCTCGCCGTTGCCGCAACGCCTGAAAACCTCGCGAACGTAAAGGCGCGCGAAAAGGCCAAGGCGGCGCAGGCGGTACGCGAAAAAGAAGCCGCCCTGGAAAACGCTAAGAAACTAGAAGCCCTGATTGTCAAGGTAACGGCAAAGGGCGGAGAGGGCGGTCGGCTTTTCGGTTCCGTAACAAGCGAGCAGATTTCAGAGGCCTTAAAAGAACAGCACGGCATTGACATCGAAAAGAACAAGATAGTTCAGAGCGACCCTATAAAGAGCTTCGGCTCCTATCAGCTGAAGGTAAAACTGGGGCACGAAATATCCGGCACGCTCCATATAGTGGTTACAGAGGCGAAACAATAGCTTGCGGCTGTTATGCGTTGCACAAGTATGTAGGGGCGAGGCTTGCCTCGCCCGGATTGTGCGGTGCAAAATTGGCAATCCGGGCGGGGCAAGCCCCGCCCCTACAAACCTAAGCGTAAATTTGTCACGCCCAACCAATAGATTATATACGGAGGCTAACCCATAAGCTATGGACGAACTGCGGCAATTACCTCACAGCGCGGAGGCCGAGCAAGCCGTTATCGGTTCTATTCTCCTGCACGGTGAATCAATAAGCCAGGCGCTGGACATATTACGCACGGACGACTTCTATACGGAGGCCTGCCGCGATATGTTCAGCGTTATGCTGTCTATGTTTAACGCCGGAAGCCCTATTGACCCGGTTACGCTCCTTGACGAACTCGGAAAAGCCGGGCTTGCAAAAACCAACAGCCGCGAGTTTTTGTCAAGGCTACTCACTAACACGCCGACGTGGAAAAATATCGTTCAGTACGCTAATATCGTCCGCGATAAGGCAAAGCTTCGCGGGATTGCCGAGGCCGCCGCCGATATCGCCGCCGCGATTGCCGAGGGTACCGCCACCGCCGATGAGGCGCTTGATTTTGCCGAGCGCAGGATTTATTCGCTCAGAACAGGCCGCGGGAGCGGCGGGCTTACGCCCGTTGCGGATATTATCTCCGACTTCTACGAAACGCTTCGCGACCTTGCCGCTAACGGCGGCGCGGTTTCAGGTCTGCCGACGGGGCTTGCGATGCTCGATAACACTATTATGGGGCTTAATAAATCTGACCTCATTTTGCTCGCCTCCCGCCCCGGCGTCGGTAAGACGAGCCTTGCGCTGAATATGGCGCTCGCCGTCGCTAAGAAAGACCCTACGAAGGTTATAGCCTACTTCACGCTCGAAATGAGCAAGGAGCAGATTGTGGCGCGTATGCTCTCCGGCGAGGCCTTTATCGACAGCAAAAAAATGCGTACCGGGCAGCTGAACCCCGACGACTGGCGAAAACTCGCTCAGGCCGTCGCCACTATCAGCCATACCGGAATACGGGTTGACGATAACTCTATGCTCACAGTTTCTGAAATGAACGCGCAGTGCCGCAGGATTGATAACCTCGGTCTCATTGTCATCGACTACCTGCAACTTATGAACAGCCCGAACGCTGAAAACCGCTTGCAGGCAGTAAGCGAAATGTCGCGTATGATGAAAATTATGGCTCGCGAACTCGCCGTGCCGGTTCTCTGCCTTTGTCAGCTCTCCCGCGCCAGCGCGACGCGTGAGAATAAACGCCCCGTGCTGTCTGACCTTCGCGAAAGCGGCTCGCTCGAGCAGGACGCGGATATCGTCCTAGGCATATACCGCGAGGACTACTATAAATCAGACACCGAGGACCCTAACGCCGCCGAACTGATAGTTCTCAAAAACCGCCACGGCGAAACCGCCAACATAAAACTACGCTGGGTCCCGGAGTTTACGACCTATACGGAACAAGACGACAGATATGAATAGTTAACAGTTAGCAAATATCAAATATCAGAGACGATGGCGCGCGTCTTAAGCCTTAGCCATTAAGTTTCGTCCACCTTTTCAAAGGTGGCGGGTTCTTAGGGCAGAGCCCTAAGACGCTCGTCGCAACGAGCGGAAGCCCAGCATCTCACGTCCTTATGCTCATAGCGCGACCCGCAGGTCGCAAGAGCCCAGTACCCCCGTCCAGCCCCGCGGCTCGTGAGCCGCCCTCCCCCGCGCGCAACCCTCGTCCTACCCTCGTAATAGCGAAGCGCCCGCGTGCGCTGTCATTGCGAAGCCGCCACCGCACTTGTGATACGTAGTTAATGAAATGCGGCGAAGCAATCCAAGGTTGACGTAGGCACCTACGATACGTAGTCCGTATGTTGCCCCCCCGGCACTGGATTGCTTCGCACCTGTAACGCCCTACGTATCATAAGCGTACCGGTGCTTCGCAATGACGGGGGAGGGACGAGGGTTGCGACCTTGCACAACCGCACTTGTCTAGCCCTTGACAAATCGCTCTGAATTTGTTATACTATTGCGAAACGGAGGTATAATATACTATGAAAATTTATCTGCACGAGGGTGAACATCATCACCATCACGGCGACGAAGCCCCGCATACTCACGACCACGACCACGCTCACGCCCATAACCACGAACATCACTCTAATACCGAGCAGGACGCTCTGTTAAAATATTATATCGAGCATAACCTGCACCATAAAAACGAGCTTGACGAACTCGCCGCGGAACTGCCCGACGCCGCCGCGGAGCTTGTGCGTAAAACAGGCGCGTTAATGCTCGACGCTAACAAACTCTTGGAGGAGGCGCGCAATGTGCTTGTCTAAAGCCTATGTACTCCCGGCGGTCTGCGTGGATAATTGCAGTCCGCGCCTTGTTATGTCTAACGTAAGCTCATTCAAAGTCGAGGACGGCACGGTTATCCTCTCGGATATACTGGGCGAGGAACTCCCCGTAGCCGGGAGCCTGCAATACTGCGACCTTGTAAACGGTAAACTGATAATCGAGGAAATGCTCGCCGCGTGACGGTTAACACTGCGGCGTGTAGGGGCAACGCACCTCGCCCGGATTATGGCAATGGCAACTAAGCGGCTGTATTCAAAACGTGAAAAGCTAAAGAGTTCGTCATTGCGAAGCCGCGGTACGCTTGCGATACGTAGGACGTATAGCGGCGAAGCAATCCAGTGCCGCAGTCCGCAGATACGTATGTTACGCTCCCGGCACTGGATTGCCGCGCCGGTTTCACCGCTACGTATCTCACGCTTTCCGCGGCTCGCAATGACGGACTTTTGACTCTCTGCCTTTTTTACTACACATTCTAATAACCAACGCGGTTCAACCAACGCGGTTCAACCAACGCGGTTTAACCTCCGCAATAGCGCAATTCTACCACCTAGACCACCCACGCACAAGGAGAAATATCTATGTCAAAAACTATCGCGGTTGCAGGAAAAGGCGGTACGGGTAAGACTACCCTTACCGGGCTTATTATTCACTATCTTTCTAAAATGGACAAGGGTCCCG
>JAISJH010000013.1 GCA_031261635.1 Oscillospiraceae bacterium | reverse complement strand
CGGGGGGGGGGGGGGCGGGGGGGCGCCGGGGGCGGGGGGGGGGGCGGGCCCCCGGGCCGGGGGGGGGGGGGGGGCGCACTGCGCCGGGACGGTGGACGGGGGTACGTGGTACAACCCCCGCCGCTTCGCGGCACCCCCTTCTGCGGAAGGGGGCTTTGGACGCGCTCCTACGTAAGCCCCCTTCCACAGAAGGGGGTGGTGCGAAGCACCGGGGGTTGTCCCCGCAACCCACGTCCAAACCCACGTCTCTGATATTTAATATTTGATAACTGTTATTTGTCAAATACTCGTCGCAATCGACACCTCGTCGTCCGATACAGTCAAGCGTGAGGACATCGCTATCGCGGCTATTTTACCCGCGCCGTCTATCAGCGCGGCCGTCCACAGCGGGAGGCCGTAGGTTAGGACGAGCAGCACGGCGGCGGCTTTCAGTATCAGCGTTACGGCAAACGTTAGCCTGTTTCTGCGGCGCACGAGCCTCGCTATTCTGAACGTATCGGACAGGCGCAGGGCGGAATCGGAAAAGAGCGTCACGTCCGGCGTATCGACATTGAAGCCAAGGTCGGCGGCGGGAGCGGAAACGCGCAGATAGACCGCGTGCTTATCGGCAATACGCGAAGCGATATCGCCGCTCTCGGGAACGTTTCCCGCGTAGAGTACGGGGCCGCGGTCGGTAGTCAGCACCTGTATCTTTTCAGCCTTGCTGTTGCCTGTGTAAAGCTTCCCGGCGCGGCCGTTTGCCCGTATCCAGTCGCCCGCGGAGTTGAAAGCGTTACCCGCGAAAAAACTGACCTTTTTAATGCCGTAGAGGTCGCGCATACGCAGAACCGAGGCGGCGGCGCCCTCGCGAAGCTGTTCGGCAAAGACGAGCCTTCCGGCAAAGCGTCCGTTTACCGCGATATATAGCGCGTTGCGCTCGCCGGAATCGTCGCCCGTGGCTATACCCAGTAAATCCATAAAGGCGGCTTTACCGACGACTATCGGAATGTTGCGGATTGTAACGGTTATGCCGTCCGCTTCCTCGCGGAAGTCTGAAATAACCGAGCGGTCGAGGTTTTCCGTGTACTCACGCCGCAGGGCTTCGTATTCTAAACCGCCCGGAACGGACAGCGCGTAGACCGACATCATAAGCAGCGCGGGTTCGGACACTCCCGGCTCCGGCTCTATAGAGGAAACAATCAGCTCGCCTGTGGTAATCGTGCCGTCCCACTCGATAAACGCGGATTTGATGTTAACGAGCCTGTCAAAGACCGACGGTTCGCGAAATAATATGCCGAGTTTAGTAGCCCCCGAGATAGCGACCTTATACACGCGCGGAATAGCCGAGAGGAGCGCGGAGGACGAGCTAACAAGCAACAGCGGCAGGACGCGCAGGACTGACGAAACAAGCTGCGGCTTTTCGCCTGTAAACCCGCCGCCGGAGTTAATACGCAGGATTACCGATAGCGCCCCGACGGCTACAAGCGCGGCGGGTAAAATGAGCGTCAAAGCCCGGGCAACGCGCTCCGCCTTGCCGCCCGTGGAATTTGCGTTAATCCATCTCAGCATACGCGCCGCGAGGGAGTCGCCGGAACCTGTCTGCGCCTCTACGACTATCGTAGCCGAGAGGTTTGTGAAACCCGCGACGACCTTGTCGCCGCGCCGTATGGGGCGCGTGGTTGTGGAACCGTTTAACATAAGCGTACTGACCATAGTTTCGCCGTCGCGAACTATGCCGTCCGCGCCGATGCGCTCGCCGGGGCGCACGGAGAACACCGTTCCGGGGCTTATAGCCGTTTCCGGCACAAGCGACAGCAAGTGCGTAGGCCCCGAATCGTAATATTTAGCCGTGAGGTCTGACGCAAGGTGCAGCGTCCTTACAACCAACAGCGCGGAGAGTACGCTCCAGCGCCCCGCACCAAAAAACCAAGCCGCCGCGCAGATTATCACGGCGAAAAACTCGTCGTTGACAATATCGCCCCGAAGCGCGCGTTTAGCTCCCGAGAGCAAACACGCAAACGCCGCGATAATACAAGCCGCCGCGTAAATATACTCGCGAATAAGCTCCGGCGCAACCAAAGCGACAACGCCAACAGCGGCGGCAATAAGAATAGCAAGCAGTTGTTTCATTTAGGCACCTATTGGTTTCAAATAACAGTTATCAAATATCAAATATCAAATATCAGAGACGAAGTTACAGTTAACAGTTAGCAAATATCAGATATCAGAGACGAAATTACAGTTAACAGATATCAAATATCAAATATCAGAGACGAGGGGGTTGGACGTTGGTTGCGGAGGTAACGTAGGGGCGGGTTTCAAACCCGCCCACCGGGTTGTACCGTTTATAATGACATTGTGTAAGCCGTTAGGGCGGGGGCAAGGGCGAAGCCCTGCCCGTCTTTGCGAAGCACCGGTACGCCCGCGATACGTAGAACGTTACAGGTGCGAAGCAATCCAGTAGTACAAACCAAAGATACGTATGTTACGCTCCCGGCACTGGATTGCCGCGCCGGTTTCAATCCTACGTACCTCACGCTTTCCGCGGCTCGCAATGACGAACTCTTGACCCTTTGACGGACTCTTAAGCCTTACCTTTATAATAAGCACTCACTCAAATATAATAAGCACTCACTCAAACGAACGACATCACGACCGCGAGCAACCCTATCGCCCAACAATACACCGCGAAGCCGCCGAAGCGTCCGCGTTTCATCACGCGGTTTACGAACACCACCGCGCAGTAGCCGCTTACCGCCGCCACTATTATGCCCGGAATGTATACCGCCTGAAACACGAACGCTCCTCCGTCAAACGCGTCCTTTGTTTCGAGAGCCAGTCCCGCGAGGATTGTAGGGATAGACAGCAGGAAGCTGAATTTTGTCGCGAACTCCCTATTGAAGCCTCTTAATAGACCCGCCGAGATAGTCGCCCCCGAGCGCGATATGCCCGGCAGAACCGCTATAAGCTGCGCCGTGCCTATTATAAAGGGGTCGTACCATTTCGCCTCACGCTCCGTCTTATTGTAGCTTATCGCGGTATCGGCGATTTTCAGCATAACTCCGGTGAAAATCAGTAAAAGCCCGATAGCGAGCGTACTGGAGGACACCACTTCGACAAAATGGTTCAACCCAAACAGCGGCACAAGCACAAGCGGCAGACAGGCGGCAACAGCCATAAGCCACAGCTTGCCGTTCCGTATCGGGTGAGCGAGAAGCGCCGCAATATCACGGCGGTAATACACGCAGACGGCGACAAGCGTCCCGCCGTGAAGCAGGATATTGTAGAAAAAGTCGGTCTCGTCAAAGCCCGCTACTCCGAGCCTGCCAAAAAGGCTCTGGGCAAGGCTCAAATGCCCGGAACTCGATACCGGCAGAAACTCCGTAAGCCCCTGTATAAGAGCAAGGAGCAAGGCAAACAGTGGGGTCAATGGTTATTCTCCTCTAAAAAATACACGTTGCGTACTCCTCTGTAGGGGGCGATGCCCACATCGCCCCAAGAATAGCACAAATGTACGTTTCGCGTAGAATGTCAAAACCCGGCGGGACGATGTGGGCATCGTCCCCTACATAGCCGTAACATATGTTTGCAATTTCCAAAGAAGCTGTAATCAAAACGCGAAAAACTAAAGAGTCCGTCATTGCGAGCGCCGGTAAGCCAAACATACAACGCGGTCTAGGCGCGCGGCAATCCAGTAGTATAAGCCGCAGATACGTTTCTTTGGTTTCCGGCACTGGATTGCCGCGCCGGTCTCAATGCTACGTATCGCAAGCGTTCCGCGGCTCGCAAAGACGGCGCACTGCGCCGGGACGCGAAGTGACGCGGAGTTTAGAACAAGTCTAACCCTCAACCCCGTTAACAGTGCAATCCACCGCGCCGTCCGAGAGCCTTACCGTTATCGCGTCCCCCGCCGCTACGTCGCGTATTGATTTCACCGCCGCGCCGTTTTTCATTGGCAGGGCGTAGCCTCTTGCAAGCACTTTGAGCGGACTTAGCGCGTCAACGCTTGCCGCGAAGCGTCCGAGCGTCGCCTTGCGGCTTCCGATATAGCGCTCGTAGGAGGCGTAGAACCTGCTTGTCAGGTGGTCGTGGGTCTGGCGGCGCTCCTCCACGTAACCCAGCGGGGAGGCTAGGACGCGGCTTTGAGCTAAATTCGTGAGCTTCCGGCGGTTATTTGACGTAAGCGTTTGAATATTCGTTTCAAGCCTCGTCTGCGAGCTTCGGAGGTAATTCCGCAAGCCGGCGGAGTCGGGGACGGCTATTTCGGCGGCGTTACTCGGCGTAGCGGCTCTGACGTCCGCAACGAAGTCGGAGATTGTCACGTCCGGCTCGTGACCCACCGCGCTTATTACCGGGATAACGCTCGCGGCGATTGCGCGGGCTACGCGCTCATCGTTGAACGCCCAGAGGTCCTCGATTGAGCCGCCTCCGCGCCCGCAGATGATTAGGTCGGCAACGCTGTGAGCGTTTGCGTAGCGGAGCGCGGAAACAATCTCTGCGGGAGCCTGCGTACCCTGCACTCGCACAGGCATAACAAGCACTTTAGCAAGCGGATATCTCGCGCCCAGGATACGGCAAATGTCCCGCACCGCCGCTCCGTCCCCGGAGGTTATGACAGCTATACGCTTCGGAAATTGCGGCAGGGGCTTTTTGTGTTCGGGAGCGAATAAGCCCTCCGCGCCGAGCCGCGCTTTCAGTTCCTCAAAAGCCGCGTACAAATTGCCGATACCGTCCGGCTCTAGCCGCGTGGCGTACAGCTGATACGCTCCGTCGCGGGGAAACACGCTCACACGCCCGTAGCATAACACGCTCATACCGTCGGCAGGACTAAACCGAAGTGTCTGTGCCGCGCTCTTGAACATAACGCAGCGAAGCGAAGCCTCGCTGTCCTTAAGCGTGAAGTAGTGATGCCCCGAATTATAAAGCTTATAATTAGAAATCTCACCCCGAACGCAAAGTTTAGCAAGCCCCGGGTCATTCTCAACGGCAACCTTAACACGAGAGTTAACATCAGCAACAGACAAAACAATAGGCGTCATAATGTGTTCCTTATATATGAGGACGTAGGTACGGGTTTCAAACCCGCCCGTGGGTACGTCCGCTGCGGCGGGGAACCACCCCGGCTCTGCGGAGCCACCCCTCCACAGAGGGGATAGGGGTTGGACGTGGGGTGCGGGGTGCGGTGTACGAGGTGCGGGGGAAGGGGTGCGGGTCGTGGGGTGCGGGGGGCGAGGGGTGACCTGCGGGGTACAGTCAAACGGTAACCACTCAACAGTCCGTCATTGCGAAGCCGCGCAAAGCTAGCGATACGTAACCAGTATAGCGGCGAAGCAATCCAGTGCCGGGAGCATACCATACGTATCTGCGGACTGCGGCACTGGATTGCTTCGCACCTGTAACGCCCTACGTATCGCAAGCCCACCGGTGCTTCGCAATGACGAACTCTTGACCCACGTCCCACGTCCTTGCCCACTCTCACGTCCACTCCTCCGTCCACTTCCCCGCAACCAACGTCCAAACCTCCGTCCCCTATCCCCTCTGTGGAGGGGTGCCGCCGCAGCGGCGGGGTGGTCGCAACCACGTCCAACCCCCCGTCCCATTCCCCTCTGTGGAGGGGTGCCGCCGCAGCGGCGGGGTGGTCGCCCCCGCAGGACGCCTCCCTCGTCCTACCCTCCAAACCCCCCCTCTTTAGAGGGGGGTGCCGCCTCAGCGGCGGGGGGTGCGGGGTACTGGGCTCTTGCGACCTGCGGGTCGCGCTATGAGCATAAGGACGTGGGTTGCTGGGCTTCCGCTCGTTGCGACGAGCGTCTAAAGGGGCGCCGCCCCTTTAGAATCCCCGCCACCTTTGAAAAGGTGGACGAAACTCATTGCTAAGGCTTAAGAGGCGCGCCTTCGTCTCTGATATTTGATATTTGATATTTGATAACTGTTATTTAGCCCCCAGCTCTGCTGAAAGTCCCCAAAATGCCGTTCACAAACTTCACAGTCTTTTCGTCCTCGTAACATTCAAGCATATAAACAGCCTCGCTTATCGCCGAGGCTACCGGAACCTCCGGCATATTCATCAGCTCAAACACGCAGACGCGCAGAGCGGCTCTCGCAACGCCCGATATGCGCTTAACCTCACGGTCGGTTGAGTACAGCCCGATTATAGCGTCAATTTCACCGAGCTTGGCGCATACGCCGGTCAGTATAGCCGCGATATAGTCGTACTGCGGAGCGTCGGGGTAATCGGCATATAGGTCCGCGAGTTCCTCAACCATCTTAAACTTCGCGTAGTAGGAGGGTTCAAAGGCGAGCTCAAGCGCGTCCTCAGGGGCTTCGGGATTAAGGTTCATCGCGAAAACCCTGTGGACGGCAAGCTCACGCGCCGCGCTTCGCGTCATTGTTTTTCTGCCTTTCTAAAAGCCACGCCGATAACCGAGACGTTGACCGCGCTCACGGTCAGCCCCGTCATAGCTCCGACGGCTTCTGTAACTTCCGCCTGAGCGCGTTTTGCCGCGTCAAGTACGCTCGTGCCGTAGGACACGAACACTGCGGCGTTGATTGTGACATTGCCGTTATCAACCTTGACGCGGATAGTCTTGGCGTGCTTCTGCTTCCCCTGCGTAGCGGAGGAAATGACGACGCCCTCGGTATGCGACAAGGCTTCGAGCGCGATAGTGGCAATAACTTCTTCGGAGATTTTAATAGAACCTCCGTCAGCCGGGAGCGAGGTGTATTCTTTGTTTTCCATACGATGATTCTCCTCTATTGACGTCTAAAGATATATTATACCCGATGTAAGCGCAATTGTCAAGGCAGTTAACAGATATCAAATATCAGAGACGTAATTACAGATAACAGTTAGCAAATATCAGATATCAGAGACGAGGGGGTGGACGTTGGTTGCGAAGTTGCGGAGTTGCGGTTGGGTACGGCGTAACCCCCGTCCTGTAGGGGCGACCTGTGGTCGCCCGCGGGCTTATCGCGGTATAAATTACACGGTGTAACCCGCGGGCGACCACAGGTCGCCCCTACAGGCGGGGGATTGCGTAACCCGCGCCGTACGCGGGCGCGTCCATCGTCCACCGTCCCGGCGCAATGCGCCGGGACAGGGCAGGGCGTTGCCCTGCCCCCGCGCCGTGCGCGGCGTACCTACGTCCTAACCAAAAAAGCCCCCCTCTTTAGAGAGCGCACGTGCCTCCGCAGAGGCGGGGGGTGCAGCGCTGCAAACGGGCATTGCAACGCAAAGGGCGGGTTTTGCACCCGCCCTTACTTTTTATTTCGCTTTTTTGCTGTCGTCTAGCCACTCTATGTCTTTGCGGCCCTGGCCGAAAGCTTCCGCGCCCTCGGGTACCGCCCAGCCCATTACGGGGGGACCGTCCTCGCCTTCGCGCGGCGCGAAATTCTTCATCATCTCGGCCATACGCTCGGCGGCTTTCGCTTCGCGCTCTTTGCGCGGCAGCGTGTAATCCTCAATCGTCGCGTTATTGCCGCGCAATTGATTCGCCCAGTTCTCGGGGTTGTGGTCGGGCAGGCAGATTATGCGCTCCTGCTCGATAGCTTCTTTGAGGATTTCAGCGAGTTCCACGGGGTCGATACCGGTCGCGTGAACCGAGCGCAGGTGCGCCATAGTACCCTCGGAAACGTGGTAGCCGGTGTTTTTGAGGTGTTCGGGACGGAACTTCTCGGCGTTGCCGATGTTGGAGTTGATGTTGCCCGGACACAGAACCGTAGCGCCCGCGCCGTAGGGCTGAAGCGCCTCGGCGTAGCTGTACATAAGGTTGTTGACGGCGGCCTTCGACGCGGAATAGGGTCCGCAGCCGGAGCCCGACATAAACGCGCCCATTGACGAAGTTGTGGCAACATAGAACTCGGTTTTGTGAGCGTAGGCCTTAATCATACGCGGCACAAAAATCAGCAGTCCGTTGACTACGTGGTCGAGACAGACGCCCATAACCCAGTCGAAATCCTCGAACGTGGAGGCTTCGATAGGACCGAACGAGTTAACGCCGGCAGTCTGAATGAGCAGGTGCGGAGGACCTCCGAAGGTTGCCTCAACCTTGTCGGCGGCGGCCTTGTACTCCTCGCGGTTCGTGAGGTCGACTTTGAGCGCGAGAACGTCGCTCGCCGGAACGCCCGAATACGCGGTGATTTCGCCGACGGCTTTGTCAAGCGCGTCCTGGCGAACGTCAGCTATGGCTACTTTCATTCCCGCTTTGGAGAATACCTTCGCCTGTCCTAAGCCCGCTCCCGAAGCGGCGCCGGTGATGAACGCGATTTTGCCGGAAAAGTTTTTCATTGAGTTTTCTCCTTTATGTATTTTTATCCAGTTTACCACAATCTAAACAATTTGTCAAGCACAATTTTGTAGGATTGTGCAAAGGGGGAGAAGGGTCAAAAGTAACGCTAAAGCGAAAAAAAGAACGCGGAGTCCCGGCAAAAGCCAAAGAATCCACATTCCAAAGATTATCAACGCTGGAGCTCTTAACCAGATTCGAACTGGTGACCTCATCCTTACCAAGGATGCGCTCTGCCGACTGAGCTATAAGAGCTTGTTCAGTTAACAAGTAACAAATAACAGATACGCCTGCGGGCGGGTTTAGTATGGTGACAACTAAAGAACTGGGGCGTATCCTAACCCCCGTCTCTGTTATTTGTTATTTGATAACTGTTAACTGGAACAATGGCTGGGGATCTAGGATTCGAACCCAGACAAACAGAGTCAGAGTCTGTCGTGCTAACATTTTCCGTTATTTGTCAATAGTAGATAGGGTATTGAGAGAGTTTTTCATATTTTGTAATGCTGAAATATCGTCAATTTACCTGCAATAATCCTGCAAACATCTGAAAAACGTGTTTTCAGCAGCCTTTTTAGTAGAAATATGACAATTTAGAAGGCTATTTTTTAAGTCTGAAATGTTAAGAATCGGAGCTAGAAACCTTGCTCCGATTCATTATTATTTAGTAGTTTATGATAATGCATTTTGTAAACTATCTGCTAATTGTTTTTTGCTCTCTGCGAAATTATGTGTATAAATATTAAGCGTTGTTGAAACATCACAATGTCCTAAGAGTTCTGACACCTGTTTTGCACTTGCACCTAGATTGATTAGTATTGAAGCGCAGGAATGTCTCAAATCGTGAAATCTGACAACTGGTAGATTATGGGTTCTAAGGAATTTCGGGAATCCGACCGTTATGTGATCTGGGTGCATAGCTGTACCATCTGGGTCAGTGCAAACATATTCTGATATTGAATGTTGCTTTAGCTTCAATAGATAATCTCTAAGCTCAAAAGATATGCACAGGGTTCTCATTGAGCTTTGATTTTTAGTTCTGTTCTTTTCAATTCTGCCGCCCGTTGTTGTAATGGTATTGCAGATGTTTATACAATTATTATCTAAATCTACAGCACTCCACTTCAACCCGAGGACTTCACTTCTCCTTAGTCCGCAGAGTAACGCCAGTTTAATTGGGGTTTCAAGAGGTTCACCTTGACAAATCTCCAGTAAGTGCTTGGCTTGTTCAGGAGCTAGGAAACTAGCTTGATATTTTTCAATTCGTGGGAGAGTAATTCTATCAGCGGGATTGTACGGAATAATATTCAAGTTGACAGCATACTGGAGACAACACTTAACGAGGAAATGAATCTTTCGCGCTGTTGAAGCTGTTATCCCTGTACTAATCTTACCGTTTATAAAATCCTGCAGGTCCGATGGTTGTAGTGCATTAAGTTTCTTTTCACGATAGAATGGTTTCAAGTGTATCTCAATATACGATAGATACCCACGATATGTAGCTGTCTCAATCGTACTCTTGTGAGTAGTCTCTAACCACTCCGTCAGGAACTGGATAAATGTTTGTTCGCAATAGTTAATATCTTCTCGGATGGCTTGCTTCCACTCGTCAGTAAATTCTTCCAACATCCCATCAGCTTTCCGCTTCCCTCCACAAACTGGAACGTGAAAATTTCTTTCTTTAGTATGCCGCTTTCCGCAAGGTTCAGTAATAGTCACCTGTCCGCAGTATACGCCATTCCTAACACAGAGATTGCTACGGATTTTACTTCCCGCCTCGTACATATA
Organism: Oscillospiraceae bacterium; assembly: GCA_031261635.1. Lineage (GTDB taxonomy): Bacteria > Bacillota > Clostridia > Oscillospirales > Oscillospiraceae > JAISJH01. The sequence continues at coordinate 1,746 of JAISJH010000013.1, read as the reverse complement.
GTTATCACTCCTTTCCAGACATCTCGAATTGAGTCTCTATAGAGTATAACCTACGCCTATGGCTGATAACTCATATTAAAAATGAAAGAGGAAGTTTTATAAAGAAGTTTTATTAAAGTTTAATAAACAAATAAATAAACATTAGTTTATAAAATCAAAACGTTACTATATATAGAAGCACAATCAGAAAAACTATATATCAGAATGACGGAGGAATAACATAATGAACACAACACAATACCTAACACACTCTATTGTAGATCACTTAGCAGGTCTCAACGAGACAATACAACATTTCCAAAAGATGGTAAATACTTTATCGACCGAATATGAAGCTATCCTTGATGACATATGCGATGACAATGACACTAGCCGCTACTGTAACAATTCAGATGCCCACCTGCTAACACTATGTAGAGCATTATACGATACTGACAATGACCTGCTAGCTGCACTTCAATTTCTTGCATTTGAACTCAAAGCATTTGAGTGTCGTTCAGAATTATTTGAAAATGGAGAGTATTAATATGAAACTAACTAAGAAATTTACAAAGTTGCAGATGGTATACGGCGATAAACTGAAAAGAGTATATCCGACTGAAAATACAAAAGACTATTTATGGTTTTCAGGGATTAAATATGCAGTGGTCGATGTTAAGGAACAGACTGTTCTATTTCTTGATAAAGACGGCGAAATAGTTTATCAGGTTGCAAAAAATTCAGAAATAGATCAGCCTGGAATGAGATTCAAACTCGAGTATTACGCTAAGCATATACTACCATACTAGAATGCTATTTCTAACTCTCATTCAGCTTCTTGTGCTTGATAGATGGTTGACTTAGCAAGCTTTTCAATCTTGTCAATGTTATCCAGCAGAGCATTGAGAGCTTAAGAGATTCCTGATAGAGTTCCGCGCTTCGTTGTTGCAAAGAGCCGAAGCTCTTTCGATTCAGTAATACGGCTATAACCTTTACCAAACACCAAAATATCAATATGAGCTTTATGTCTGAATTTTAGTGAACCTATTGTAAATTTCGAATTGAAAACATCAAGCGTCCTGCGTACATCTGATGTATCAAGCTGAAAAAATAATTGTCCTGTGCCTTTTGTCTTGTTAAGCATACAGCCATAATAGAGATTTGCGTCTAGTAAAATCTTTTGTATTAGTTTACGTATCTCTTTAGTATCGCAATCAATTACGACTATGTGCGGTTGATAATGCGCTCCAATTTCTTTTACTTCGGGAAAACTCTTTGCACCTTCAAAATCATAAAGGCGTTCTCTATCCTGCCATTTTACAAGGGCGGCTTTACCTGCTTCACCGCCGAGGGGTATACACAAGTCAGGTTGAAAGAAGTCCCAAGCGATGTCTTTGTTCTCGACATACTCATATGTAAACCGTACATCAGAACTTGCTATATGCTTAATCTTTGGTGTAACGTCAACATAATCAACAGGGTTAATAGCACCCGAATCTATCAATTCTTGTATTGATTTTGTCGGTAAGTACGGAACTATTGGTTTTAGTTCAGCTGACAGCAGTTCTATAAATCCAAGAGGGTCACTAGCGGATTCTTCTTTTATCCGCGCTATAAGTTCTGTGTAGTCAAAGCTAATTCTATCAAGGTGAGTAGTGTATTTAGAGTTCGGTTTCTTAAAATCTCGCGTTTTATGATTCTCAAAAGCTCTGAAAAAATCTCTGGTATACTTTACTAGCTTTTGATAATCCGTATCGGTTTCTAATA
>JAISJH010000070.1 GCA_031261635.1 Oscillospiraceae bacterium | reverse complement strand
CTCTGAAATTTTATTGACGCGCGTAACAGGCAAACCGCTGGCTTCAAGCGTAGTAGCAGTGCCGCCGGTAGCGTAGAGTTCAAAGCCGAGTTTATAGAACTTACGCGCAATCTCCGCAATCTCCGGCTTGTCGGTGTCGCGGACAGTGAAAAAGACACCGCCGCCGCGCCGCATTTTGTAACCCGCCGCTATCAAACCCTTATACAAGGCCTCCTGGAGGTTCTTACCGATACCCAGAACTTCCCCGGTGGATTTCATTTCAGGCCCAAGCTGCGTGTCAACGTCCGTAAGTTTTTCAAAGGAGAACACAGGCACTTTAACTGCGGTATACGGAGGAATTTTAGCAAAACCCGGTGTCAGACCGCAGTCCTCAAGGCTCTGCCCCAAACTAAGCCGCGTAGCCACGTCGCACATCTGCACGCCCGTGACCTTGCTTATATACGGTACGGTTCTGGAGGCTCTGGGGTTGACTTCGATAACGTAAATCTCGTTATCCGCAATGACATACTGAACGTTTACAAGACCGCGAACTTTCAGCGCGAGACACATCTTGCGCGTTTCCGCGTAAATCGCCGCCGCGAGGTCGTCCTCGATATTAGGCGCGGGATAGACGGCTATACTGTCGCCGGAGTGTATACCCGTGCGCTCGATATGCTCCATTATGCCGGGGATAAGTATATCGTTGCCGTCGCAAAGCGCGTCTACTTCAATCTCGCGCCCGGCGATGTATTTGTCGATAAGAATGGGGTTAGTCTGAATTTCGCGCAGTATAACCGACATATACTCTCGTATATCGTTATCGGCATAGGCGATAATCATATTCTGCCCGCCCAAAACGTAACTCGGGCGCATAAGCACAGGGTATCCGAGCCTGTTCGCGGCTGTAATCGCCTCGGCCTCTGTGAAAACCCCGAAGCCTGCCGGACGTTTGAGTTTTAACTCCTCGAGGAGTTTATCAAAACGGTCGCGGTCCTCGCAGATGTCAATAGTATCGGCGGAAGTGCCGAGGATATTAACGCCCTTATCGTGCAGAGCCTGTGTGAGCTTTATAGCCGTCCCGCCGCCAAAGGCCGCGATTACACCAAAGGGCTTTTCAATCTCTATAACGCCCATAACGTCGCGAACGGTGAGCGGCTCGAAGTAAAGCCTGTCGGCGGTATCAAAATCGGTTGAAACCGTTTCAGGATTATTGTTGATTACAATGACTTCGTAGCCAAGCTCTTTCAGCGCCCAGACGCAGTGTACGCAGGCGTAGTCAAACTCTATCCCCTGCCCTATACGAATAGGACCCGAGCCGAGTACGAGTATACGCTTTTTTCCCCGCTCGATACTGCGCGCGATATGCGGAAGCGCCTCGTTTTCCCAGTCCGAAGCCTCCGGCACTTCAAGCGAGTAAAAATAGGGCGTAGTAGCCTCAAATTCCCCGGCGCAGGTATCAACCATTTTGTATATAAATTCTGTCGCTTGACTGACGTTTTCGCCCTCAATCAGCTTTACAATCTTATGCAAAAACCACTTGTCAATACCCGTGACTTCGTTAATCTGTTCGGGAGGGAAGCCGCGGGCAAGAGCCTCGTAGATATAGAAAATCCTGTCATCGGTAGGTATTTTAATGCGTTCAAGCAGTTCCTCAAAGGTCAGGGCGTCATATCTGCGCTCCAGTTTACCGAAGGAGCCGAGTTCCGCGCCGCGCAGGGCTTTTGCGAGAGCCGTCTCGAAGCTGTCGGAAATTGCCATAACCTCCCCGGTGGCTTTCATCTGCGTACCGAGTTCGCGCTTCGCGTAGATAAACTTGTCAAAAGGCCATTTAGGAAACTTGACCGCAACATAATCAAGCGCCGGTTCAAAAGCCGCGTAGGTAGTCCCGGTAACGGCGTTCGTGATTTCGTCAAGCGTATAACCAAGCGCGATTTTAGTCGCGACCTTAGCAATCGGATAGCCGGTAGCCTTACTCGCGAGCGCGGAGGAGCGCGACACGCGCGGGTTAACCTCAATAACGCCGTACTCGAAGCTATCCGGCTTCAAAGCGAACTGACAGTTACAGCCGCCCTCAACCCCGAGTGAGCGGATAATAGACAACGCGGCGGTGCGAAGCATTTGGTACTCTTTATCAGAGAGCGTTACAGCCGGGGCTATTACTATACTGTCCCCCGTATGAACGCCCACAGGGTCAAAGTTTTCCATCGAACAGACGGTTATAGCGTTATCCGCGGAATCGCGCATAACCTCAAACTCAATCTCTTTCCACCCGGCAACTGATTTTTCAACGAGTATCTGATGAATAGGCGACATTTCAAGCCCGGTTTTGGCAATAGCCCGAAGCTCGTCCTCGTTATTGACGATACCGCCGCCGCTCCCGCCGAGCGTGTACGCCGGTCTGACAATAAGCGGATAGTCCGCTGTACGCGCAAAGGCTAAAGCGCCGTCAAGCGTTTCAGTCGTGACACTCGGGATAACCGGCTGCCCGATTGCCGCCATAGTATCCTTAAAAAGCTGCCTGTCCTCGGCCTTCTCAATAGCCTCAATAGGCGAGCCGAGAAGCGACACTCCGGCTTTAGTCCAAAACCCGTCTTTAGCGAGCTGCATACAAAGCGTCAGACCCGTCTGCCCGCCCAGGCCGGAAAGCACGCTGTCCGGCCGCTCCTTCTCAACGATACGCTTTAGTGTTTCGGGAGTAAGCGGCTCAATATAAATCCTGTCGGCAATATGACTATCCGTCATAATAGTAGCGGGGTTAGAATTGACAAGGACAATCTCGGCTCCCTCGTCACGAAGAACCCGACAGGCCTGCGTACCCGCATAGTCAAATTCGGCGGCCTGCCCAATAACAATAGGCCCCGAGCCGATTACGAGCACTTTCTTAATGTTTACGTTACGCGGCATAATTACCTCGATTGTTATAAATTGAGCAAGTCGTTGATTTCAGATACGGGCAGTTCTAAAAATTTCGAAATTTCGTCAATAGTTGCGCCGTTGCGGTATATCAGCTTAACCATTTGGTTTTTAGCTTCAGCTTCGCTTTTGGCTATACCTTTGGCTTTACCTTTGTTAAAAGCCTCGTCTAGGTCGCTGGCGTAATCGTGGGCGGCCTTTTCCTGTAGGCGTATGCGTTCGGCTAGTCTATCCTCGTCAGTCATAACGCGCCAGTGAGGATTTACGATTGGCAATTCGGTCACCTCCTATTCGCTAGTTATAAATCAAGTATTCCGACAACTTCGGATAAAGGCAACTCTACAAGTTTAGAAATCTGGTCAATAGTTGCGCCATTGCGATACATCAGCTTGACCATTTCAATTTTGCTTTCGGCCTTGCCTTCAATTCTACCTTCAATTCTACCTTCAACTAAGCCTTCGGTTTTACCTTCGTTCCTTGCCTCCCCCAAATCGCTGGCATAGTCGTGGGCGGCCTTTTCCTGTAGGCGTATGCGTTCTTTTAGTATATCGTCCGCGTTCATTACGCGTAGGTGCGATACAGCTTTTGACAATTCAGTCACCTCCAGTGCTTCTATTTCGTCCAGTTCCTCGTATGTCGTCGCGCTCAATAGCCGCGCGAAGGCTTCCAGCAGGTTTATCGTTTCAGTCGGTTCGGGAACCTTTTTCAGCTCGATAAAGTGTATTGCCAGGCGGTCTGTAAGCAACTCGCCGGTTTTATTTTCGTGAAGCCTGAAAACCGAGTGGAACTCTCCGCTGTCGAAAGTATTATATCCTAAAACGTTTATCGCTATGGTCTGCTTAAGCTCTGAATACTTCTGTCCGCTATGAAGGCTTTTTACGAACATATCAGACCAGTAGTATAGCGAACGCTCGCGGAAGTAGGACTTATCGCCTAACTGCATTTCAATGTCAATGAGCCGCCCCGCCGCCGATACGTGAATGTCTAAGCGGCAAAGCTTATCGTCATTAACCTTGGGCAATACTTCGGGATTATCTATTACCAAATCTGAAAACTCGTCACGCGGGATATCCAGAACAGTCGACAGAAACAGCGTCAGAACGTCAGTATCCTCCACGAACAGACGCTTGAACGCCTCGTCGTTAGTTAGTTTGACCTCGAGCATTGTCATAGCAAAACGGCCTTTAGCCTCTCCAACACGTCGGCGTAGCCCTCCAGTACGCCTCCTAGGTCTCTGCGGAAGCGGTCTTTATCGAGCTTCTTGTTCGTTTCAGCGTCCCACAGGCGGCAGGAATCCGGCGAAATCTCATCGCAGAGTATAAGCCGTCCGTCGCTTGTGCGCCCGAACTCCAATTTGAAATCAATCAAACGTATACCGCACTTAGCGAACAGCGCCGTAAGCAGCTCGTCAATCCGCAGAGCCTGCGAGGTCAGACGCGCGATATCGCCGTCCGAAGCCAGTCCCAAAGCGTAAATATGGCTCGGGGCAAGCATAGGGTCGCCGAGCGCGTCGTCTTTCAGCGAAAATTCCACAACCGTGGACTTCAGCGCCGAACCCTCCTCAACGCCGTATTTCTTAGAAAAACTCCCCGCCGCGACGTTGCGGATTATAACCTCGATAGGGATAACCGTGACTTGCCGTACAAGCACGTCGGTATCGCTCACAACCTTAATAAGGTGCGTGTCAACATCGTTTTTCGCGAGATAATCATAAAGCAGATTCGATATAGCCGCGTTCAGAACGCCCTTTCCCGGAAGTGTGTCGTGTTTTTCACCGTTGCCCGCCGTGGCGTCGTCCTTGAAGTGTATAAGATACGTGTCTTGCCCGGAGCCGGCAAAGACCTGTTTTGACTTGCCCTCATATAATGGCTGCATAACTAAACTCCCCCCAAATTCATTATCGTATAAGGTATTATACCCCTTGCACAATCAAAAGTCAAGTGGTATAATAGATATTAACCGAAGCGAGTACGTTAACTTTTTCGTTTATCGTATCGGCGAAGCCCAACCCCCCGTCATTGCGAAGCACCGCAAGGCTTGCGATACGTAGAATGTTAAGGTGCGAAGCAATCCAATGCCGGGAGCGTTACATACGTACGTATCGTAGGATTTTACGTCAACCGTGGATTGCTTCGCCGCGTTTCATTTGTACGTATCGTAAGAGCGGTGGCGGCTTCGCAATGACGGGCAGGGCTTGCCCTGCCCTCTCACGGGGGCGGGCGCTTCGCTGATTAGGTCTAACAAAATAACAACTCACAAAAAACATAACAACGGAGGTTCACACAATGCAAGAAGTCTACGATTTCCTCAAAAAGCACGGTACCTTTTACCTCGCGACCGAGGACGGCGACCGTCCGCGCATACGTCCGTTCAGCAATATTGACATTTTCGAGGGCAGGCTGTACATACAGACCGGCAAAGTCAAGGAAGTGTCAAAACAGCTTTTCGCAAACCCTAAAGTCGAGCTTTGCCTCTGCGTAGGCGACGAGTGGCTGCGCGTCGAGGCTACCGCAGTCAACGACGACAGTCAGGTCGCCAAGCAACATATGATTGACGCAAACCCGCTGTTGAAAGACTGGTTCAAAGCGGACGACGACAACACCCACGTGCTGTATTTGAGCGAGGCGACGGCGACGTTCTCCTCACTATTCGGCGAGCCAAAAGTCCTGCGCTTCTAGCAACGCGGGACGCGACCATCGTCCAAACCCTCGTCTCTGATATTTGATATTTGATATCTGTTATCTGTTATCTGATATCTGTTAACTTTTTCCCTACTTGCATTTTCTGTAGAATCGTGCTATACTATCTCGCGTACATAATCAACATACTTTGGAGGCTTACTATGCTTAAACGCTTTCTATCACTTGCGCTTACCTGCGCCGTTGCGCTGTCATTTACGCTTATCGCACCGCTTAACGCTAACGCCGCAGACCTTTTGACCCTGCGGTATGAGAACGCGGGGACGTTTCACTGGTGGTCGGGTATGGTTAACGGCGTATACGTTGACCAGGGCGGCGCGGAGGACGTTAAATACAGCATTTCCCCGGTAGTAGCGGATATTGACGGCGACGGCAAACAGGAAATCGTTTTTGCCGCGACTTCCGTTACCGTTCTCGACGCGGCTACAGGCGACCTCAAATGGCGCAAATCAGGTAGCGAACTGCTGACGTCCGTTGACCAGACGCCTACCTATTTCGATACCTTCGGACCTGTCCGCGCGGATATCAAGGTCGTTGATATCGACGGCGACGGCAAACTTGAGATTATCTCGGCTCATACTAACAGGGTCGTTTCAGTTCTGGACTGCTACGGCAACAACAAACCCGGCTGGCCTATCACGGTTCCCGCTCCCGGGCAGGTTAACTCTATTCAGGTAGCCGATATTGACCTTAACGGCAAAGCCGAGATAGTTGTAGGCAAGGGAATAGACTCCGGCGTGCCGCTCACAACCTATGTATACGAGTATAACGGCGTACTGCGTCCCGGCTGGCCGCAGGTAACGCAGGAGCAAATTAACATCGCGAAGGGTTCTAAAAACCGCGCGTTTGAGCCGGACGGAATATATCAGGACGGCATACAGCTCGCAAATATTACCGGCGACGCTAAACTTGAAATACTCGTCCCGGTGGATAACGCCTATATGATGGTCTTTGACCCGACAGGTTCGCTGGTTCTCGCAAACCAGGACGTTTATCCCGGGCTATACTGGGGGCAGATTCCTTTCTATGAAAACTACGCCTACGAACAAAACCCCGGCAACGAGGGCTGGAGTTTTGCCGGAAAACACCAGGACTGGGCTACGGCGCAGGGCGTTCCCTTCCCCGTAACCTCTGACGAAGCCAGTTTATGGATGCAGCTCGGTCAGGCGGGTAACACTGTTGCGGACGTTGACGGCGACGGCAAGCTTGAAGTCATTACTTCCGGCATTGTCGTAGACCACAGAATTGAGTGGTCGAAAGCCGGAAACCCGTTCTATCCCCCGACAGAGTATATGTCGCTCTTTATACGCAACGGCGACGGTACGCGCTACATCAACCAGGCTAAAGGCTACGACTGGAGCGTAGTACCCAAAAACCTCGGCGAACCGCTGAAACAAAACGCCGAGTCGCTTAACTCGCTCGTCTACAATAAACCGATTGTATCAGACCTTGACGGCGACGGAGCGTCTGAAATCCTCTTTGCCTCTTATAACGGTAAGCTTCACTGCTTCTCGCTTGACGGCACAGAACACGGCAACTGGCCGTATACCGTTTCCACTAAGGCAGACGCGCTCTATCAGTACGCTTCGCGCCCCGTAACCGTTGACCTCAACGGCGACGGTAAAAAGGAAGTCGTATTCACCTCGTTCTACGACTACACACAGCCTAATACAAGCACTGACGGCTTTATATACGTTCTCGACTCAAACGGCAACCTGCTCCAAAAAACCGCCCTGACCAAAACCCGCGACACGGGCGCGAATTTAGGCAACGGAGCTTACGGACAGCCGACACTAGCCGACATTGACGGCAACGGCGTATACGAAATAGTCGTTAGCACCCAGCACGCGGGTATCACGGTCTATAATACCGCCGCGAAAGTTTCAGGCGGTACGGTAGCTCCCGCAACGCCCGCTCCCGCAACGCCCGCTCCGTCGCTCGCGGCTACTCCGACCTCGGCTAAGGTGCAGGTAAACGGCGGCGTTGTTGATTTTGACGCGTATACAATCAGCGGGCAGACCTATTACCAAATCGCCGACATCGCCCGCTCTATCAAAGATAGCTCGAAGCGTTTCTCAGCCGCCTGGGACGGCAACCTCGGCGCGATTAACCTGACAAGCGGAGGCACGCAGGACGGCGCGCTCTCGCCAAAAGGAACCGCCGCTAAAACCCCCGTAGAAACAAAAGCGAAAATATACCTCGACGGCAAAGAGGTTCCGCTAAAAGCCTACACAATAGACGGCCACACCTACTACCAAATGAAAGCGGTAGCCGAACTATTCAACTTCGGCGTAGGCTTCGCAAACGGCACAATAACGGTAGACACTAACGCAAACTTCGGACTGTGATTTTCAAATAACAGTTATCAAATATCAAATATCAGAGACGAAAGGCTTGGACGGGGGTTGCGCGGGACACGTGGGGTTACGTAGGGGCGGGTTTCAAACCCGCCCTCCCCCGTCCCGGCGCAGTGCGCCGTCTTTGCGAGCGCCACCGCACTTGCGATACGTAGGGTGTATAGGCGCGCGGCAATCCAGTGCCGGGAGCGTAACATACGGTTGTTTCGCCTCCGGCACTGGATTGCTTCGCACCTGTAACGTCCTACGTATCGCGGGCTTACCGGTGCTTCGCAATGACGGGGGAGGGACGGGCAATGACAGGGGCGGGCGCTTCGCCTATACGCGGAAACAACGAGAGCGGGATATTACTCCCGCTCTCGTTGTTTCAATAAATCTCTAATCTCCGTCAGTAGCGCAACCTCCGGGGGAATTTCCGGCGCTTTTGGCGGCTCTTTTGCTTCGGGCGCGGATTTTCTGAACGCGTTTAGTGTTTTCACTATGAAAAACAGGCCTACCGATACCGCGAGGAAATTTACTATAGCCTGCAAAAACGCTCCGTAGCGCAGTACGGGAGGCTCGTCGCTCCCGAATACGCTCGGCAGCGTTAGCGTCAGGTGTGAGAGGTCTACGCCGCCTATGAAAATGCCGAGCAGGGGCGTGATTACATCGTTTACCACGGAACTTACAATCGCCGTAAACGCCGCGCCTACTATCATACCTACGGCGAGGTCAACGACGTTTCCGCGCGTTATGAATGTTTTGAACTCACCCGCCACTTTGCCGGGGAGCGATTTTGAAAGTTTCATTTACAGCCGCACCGGTATCCCTTTCGCTTTGAGTTCGTTTTTGACTTCGGCAATCGTAAGCTCGCCGTAGTGAAAGAGCGAGGCCGCGAGCGCCGCTCCGCTCTCCGTTTCAAGAAACACGTCTGAAAAATGCCCGAGCGTTCCCGCGCCGCCGCTCGCTATTACGGGGATTGTTACCGCCCCGCAGACAGCGTTCAGCTGCGCCGTGTCGAAGCCGGACTTCGTGCCGTCCTTGTCCATACTGGTTAAGAGTATTTCGCCCGCGCCGAGTTTTTCAGCTTTGCGAACCCATTCGATAAGGTCAATGCCCGTGGGTTTGCGACCTCCGGCGGTGTATACTTCCCAGGCGTTACCGTTTAGCTTCGCGTCTACGGCAAGCACAACGCACTGCGAGCCAAACTGCTCGGCGGCTCTTGTCAGAAGCGTAGGGTCGGCCACTGCCGCGGAGTTTACCGCAACCTTATCCGCGCCGGAGCGCAGAAGCAAGCGGAAATCGTCCACAGAGCGTATACCGCCGCCCACGCAGAGCGGCACGAATACCTCTAAAGCACAGCGTTCCACCATTTCCGCAACCGTCGCCCTGCCGTCGCTCGTCGCCGTTATATCGAGGAAAACAATCTCGTCCGCGCCCTGCTTGCTGTACATTGAGGCAAGCTCCACAGGGTCGCCCGCGTCGCGGAGGTTTACGAAATTAACGCCCTTGACAACGCGCCCGTTATTAACGTCAAGGCAGGGGATAATACGTTTAGCTAACAAGTTCGATAGCCTCCTTAAGGTCGAGTTTGCCGTAGTAATACGCGCTGCCGATAATCGCGCCGTCAACGTTTATAGCGGCGAGAGCGCGAACGTCCTCAATCGAGCCTATGCCCCCGCTTGCAATCAGACGCTTAATGCGGAAATCGCCGCGCAGACCTGTAAGCGTTTCAAGCGGAGGTCCCGCGAGCGTTCCGTCTGTAGCTGTGTCGGTATAGATAAACGTTTCAACGCCGAGTTGCAACATTGCGCTGACAAAATTGAAAATTCCGAATGTAGAGGCTTTTTCCCAGCCGTCAGTGCGTACAAAGCCGTCGCGGCTATCTACGCCTACCGCGATTTTGTCCGCTCCGTAGGCTTTTATAGCGTCCGCCACAAACTCCGGGTTTGAAACAGCCGCAGAACCTATCACGAAGCGCGATACCCCGAGTTTTTCAACCGCTTCAAGGTCTGCCATAGTCCGCAGGCCGCCGCCTAGCTGTACACTCAAACCGAGCGAGCATAATTCGCGGACAATCGCGCCGTTTTTCCGCGCTCCGTCACGCGCTCCGTCCAAATCAACGCAGTGAAGCCACTTCGCGCCGCAGCGTATGTAATCGCGGGCAACGACAAGCGGGTCGTCCGCAACCTTAACCGTAGTATCAAAATCGCCCTGCTTCAAGCGAACGACCTGCCCGCCCCTGAGGTCGATAGAGGGATAGATAGTCATAATTGTTCCTCATTAGGTTAGCACCATTTTGTAGGGGGCGATGCCCACATCGCCCCGCCCCGTAGAATGTAAGATTGATAAACCCGCGGGACGATGTGGGCATCGTCCCCTACACGGATTCTACAGTATATAAGAGGGAAAGGGTCAAGAGCCCGTCATTGCGAAGTGCCGGAAAGCCCAACATACAACCAGGGTTTAGGCACGAAGCAATCCAGTGCCGCAGTCCGCAGATACGTATGTTATCCCCCCGGCACTGGATTGCTTCGCGCCTAAACCCTGGTCGTGTGTTGAGCTTCCCGGCGCTCGCAATGACGGACTTTTGAATCGTTACCTTATTAAATACACGCTCATAACACGCTTATAACACGCTCATATTTATATACACGTTCCAAAATGCAAAACCGCTCACATTTCCGCGAAATTTTTATAAATCAGCAAGCCCGCGTCGCCGGATTTTTCCGGGTGGAACTGGCAGCCGTAATAATTGCCGCGCTGCACCACCGCCGTTACGCGCTCGCCGTAGTCGCAGCTTGCTATTAGCGTATTAGGGTCAGTCGTCTCCGCGAAAAAACTATGTACGAAGTACATATACGCGCCGTTTTCAATGCCCGCAAGCAAACGCGAGGGGCGCTCGATATTTAGGCTATTCCAGCCGATATGCGGCAGACGGAGTTTAGGGTCGCCGGGCGTTATCGCGCGGACTTCTCCCGGGATAAGCGATAAACCCGCGCCGCGCTCTATTTCGTTGCCTATGTCAAACAGCAACTGCATACCGAGGCAAATCCCGAGCAGGGGCTTGTCCCAGGCGCGTATAAACTGCACCAGACCCATATGCCCGAGCCGCGCCATAGCCATAGGAAACGCCCCAACCCCCGGCAAGAGCAGCTTATCCGCAGTTTTGAGCCGCTCTATATCGCCGCTGATAAACGTTTCAACCCCAAGCTTGCGGAACGCGTTGGCAACGCTGTGAAGATTGCCGGCTCCGTAATCAATTATGCCTATCACAATAAACCACCTTTTGTTAGTTAACAGTTATCAAATATCAAATATCAGAGACGTAGGGTTAGGACGTTTGGTTGCGCCCGGTCATTTACAACGCGCCCGCCTTTGTAGGGGACGATGCCCACATCGTCCCGCGGGTTCATCAATTTCACATTCTACGGGACGGGGCGATGTGGGCATCGCCCCCTATGAAGCTACTAAAGAGTTCGTCATTGCGAAGCACCGGTAGGCTTGCGATACGTAGCGGTGAGACCGGCGCGGCAATCCAGTGCCGGGAGCGTAACATACGTATCTGCGGCTTGTACTACTGGATTGCTTCGCACCTATACCGCGTTGTATGTTGAGCTTATCGGTGCTTCGCAATGACGAACTTTTGAGCTTTTAGCGCTTTGTTTACAGGTTTTTAGAACCCGCGGGACGATGTGGGCATCGTCCCCTACAATAGCGAGCGCGTTGTAAATAACCGGGCGCAACCAAACGTCCTAACCCCCGTAATTATCAATTATCAATTATCAATTGTCAATTGTCAATTGTCAATTGTCAATTGTCCTAACCCCCGTCTCTGATATTTGATATTTGATAACTGTTATTTGTTTTGTCACAAAATTCCTTTTGTTGATGTTACCGCGTTGCCGTCTACCGTCAGCGCGGTTTTTAGGCAAGCCCCGAAGGCCTTGAAAATTGCCTCGGTTATGTGGTGCGAGTTGTCGCCGCTTGCCTTCAAGTGGACTGTAAGCCCGGCGTTTACTGCTATTGCTCTGAAAAATTCCGCTGTCAGGCCGGCATCGTAGCCGCCTATTATTGCTTGCGGAAATTCTGCCTCGAAGGACAGGTAGGGGCGATTAGAAATGTCGAGCGCGCAGAACGCTAAGGCCTCGTCCATAGGAATGTGGCAGTCGGCAAAGCGGCGTATGCCGGCTTTGTCGCCGTAGGCTTCGCGCAGAGCCGTGCCGATTACGATACCGCAGTCCTCAACGCTGTGGTGCGCGTCGACGTATAAGTCGCCGTCAACGTCTATTACCGCGCCGATTTTTGCGTAGAAAAATAGCGCGGTGAGCATATGGTCAAAAAAGCCTATCCCTGTTCTGATATTAGGCGCGGCGGCGTTATCAAGGTCAAGCGCGACTGATACGCGCGTTTCCTTGGTTTCGCGGGTTAATTCGGCTGTCCTCATATGTTTGTCCTCGCTTCAATTGACCTTGCGTGCGCTGTAAAGCCCTCCGCGTCCGCAAAGCGTATCACGTCCGACGACGCGCTTGCAAGCCCGTTCTCCGTGTATTCGATATAGCTTGTACGTTTAAGAAAACTCTCGACCGACAGCGGCGAAAAGAACCTCGCTGTACCGTTAGTGGGCAGAACGTGCGAGGGTCCCGCGTAATAGTCGCCAATCGGTTCGGGAGTAAAGTGTCCGGCGAAAATCGCCCCCGCGTTGCAAATTTTATCCAGAAGCTTGCGCGGTTTTGCCACGGCAAGCTCTAAGTGTTCGGGAGCTATGGCGTTCGCGAGCGCGATAACGCTGTCAATATCCTCGCAGAGGAGAACCGCGCCGTAGTTTTCGATTGACGCTCCGGCGATAACAAATCTCGGAAGCAGGGCGAGCTGTTTTTCAAGCTCTTTAGTAACCGCTTCCGCTAAAGCCTCGTCACAGGTAGCGAATAAAGCCGCCGCTTGTGTATCGTGTTCGGCCTGACTTAGGAGGTCGGCGGCGCACCACGCGGGGTTTGCGGAACTGTCGGCGGCTACGAATATTTCAGAGGGGCCGGCAATCATATCTATGTCAACCTCGCCGAATAACTGACGCTTCGCCTCCGCAACGTAGCTGTTGCCGGGGCCTACTATTTTATCACAGCGCGGAATGTCACCCGCTCCCAAGGCAAGCGCGGCTATAGCCTGTACGCCGCCCATTGCGAAAACCCTGTCTACTTCGGCAATCAGCGCGGCGGCGGCTACCGCCGGGCTTAGGTTCTGACCCGGAGGCGTTGCCACGACAATCTCGCGCACTCCCGCGCACTTCGCGGCCACGGCGCACATAAGAACGCTCGACGGATACGCCGCCGTACCGCCCGGAACGTACAGCCCAACGCGGTCAAGCGGGCGAATAAGCTGACCCAGACGGCCGCTCTCCGTATCCCACACGCGGCTCTCCGGCAAAAGCTTTGTCTGATACGCGCGAATATTATCCGCCGCGCGGCGTATCGTTTTTACAAGCTCCGGGTCGCAGGTATCCGCGAGCGTTTTAAGCTGTTGGAGGCTAATCTCACGCGGCGCGGCGCAGTCGAATTGCTGCGAGTATTTTTCAACCGCGATGTAGCCGTTTTCGCGTATGTCCGCGATTATCGAGCTTACCGTACCGTGGATTTGAGCGTTATCAGACCTGCGGCGTTTTGAAAAGGCCTCCGCGTAGTCCGCTTCGCCGCCCCGCGCTATTTTTGTTATTGTCATTTTACAGCAGTTCCCTCAATCTTCCTTTATACGCGCTGATTATTCCCCAGAGTACAGCCGCCAGCGCTACGGCTCCGAGCGTCGTTATCAGAAGCAACGCGCCCCAGTTTTCAATCTTAAACGCAAAGAGTATTATAATCGGCACGGCGAACAGCGCCATATTTATAAACGTTGTAGCGAACACAGACGCGCTCTGCTTAATCGCCTGCGATTCAGAGGTCCAGTTAAGTTTTGGCAAAAGCAGGTTTATCCCTAGCCCAAGCACAGCCGACAAAATGATATAAGCCGCCGGAAGCGCGACATAGTACGGCGAATACAGCGAGGGGATACGAAGCATCATAAACAGCCCGACAAGTATCATTAGCGGCAGATACAGTATTAAATTTACCGCGAGTTTAACAATATATACGCGGCTCTCTGAAACCGGCAGGGCTACGAGCGATTCAAGCCGTTTACCCTCTATAGAGATAGTGCAGGAGGTTGTAGGCGACAGCGCGGCGAAGTACGCAAGCAGGAACGGAAAGAAAAACGCTATCTGGTCGAGTGTTATGCCGTTCTCGTATAAGGTTTCCGGCGGCAATCCCAGGAGGCTTAGTATCTTTTCAATCCCGAGAACGCCGCCCGCTCCGCCGATTAGCGCGGCTATAATCACGAGAAAGATTGTGTTGAACACGTACAGCGGGCTTGCGAAGTATATTCTGAACTCCTTACCGATTAGCGCGGCAAAGGCTCCCGAACGTTTACTGATTTTCAGCTTATAGTCGGAGCGCGTGCGCTTCGACGTTATCGCGCTGTTGACTTTGAAAAACACGCGCCCGAGTATTACCGCGAACGCCGCGAATAATAACACCGAGCCGCCTATGAGGAGGCAGAAATTATAAACGTCGCCGTTCAGCGCGTTTGTAAACAGCTCTATCGGCGTTGAACTCAGTTTATCCATAAAGCCGAATACAGGGCTCCCGGCAAGCGCGCCGCCCGTCATCTGCCCCGAAGCGAAGCTGAATACCATTATTGCCGCGAATATGACGATAAAGCCGATATACTCTAAGGCTTTACCCAAACGAAATTTAGCGGTCACAAACGCGAGCAGTGACCCGAGTATAGCCCCGACGATACAGGGCAGAACCGGCGTAACAAAAAGCAGTATCAGCGCGGTAGGATAAAACCACCATTCGGGGCGCAGAAACCACGCGTACACGGCATACGCCGGTAGCAACAGCATAGCCGCAAACGCAAGCTCGCTTACGTAGAATATCAAAATCCTGCTCGCGACAATAGTTCGCGCGGCAAAGGGCCACGAGAGCTGCGTATCCAAATCGCGAAAGCCGAACAGCTGCTTAGAGCTGCTCGTGATAGCGGTAATCAGCGTCAAAAACGTAGCCGCGAGGAAAAATAGCGGCGGCACAGAGGACGCGGCGCCCAGCATACCCATTCCGAAGGCCTGAGTGCCGACACTCGCGAGCATTACCACTATCACAAGCGCCATAAGAGCGTAGCGCGTGATACCGGGTTTCAGCAACGAGCGGTAGTAGAGGATTGTCAGCTTAAACATTAGCACCTCCCGCTTCCGTAAGCTCCATAAATACGGCCTCGAGCGAGGTTGTCCCGCGCACTTCCTCCATCGTCCCCTCCGCAACGAGCGCGCCGTTTTTGATTATCGCGACCCTGTTACAAAGTTTTTCCGCGACGTCCAAAACGTGCGTTGAAAAGAATATCGCTCCACCCGATTCGCAGAGTTCGCGCATATAGCCCTTAAGCGTCAGCGCGGCCTTTGGGTCAAGCCCGACAAAAGGCTCGTCAAGCATAAGCAGTCTCGGAGCGTGCATAAGCGCGGCGACAAGCGCGAGCTTTTGCTTCATACCGTGAGAATAGCTCCCGATAGGGTCGCCGAGGTTGCCGATAATCTCAAAGCCTCCCGCGTATTTTTCAATACGCGAGCGCCTGTCGCCCTCGGAAACGTTGTATACGTCGCCTATGAATTTTAAGTAATACTCTGCCTTAAGGTTGTCGTACAATTCGGGGTTATCCTGCACGTAAGCAAGGCGGCGTTTAGCCTCAATAGGGTCGCGGGCAACGTCCACCCCGTCGACGGAAATTTCACCGCTGTCATAGGCCATAACACCCGCGCAGGCGCGAAGCGTGGTAGTCTTACCCGCTCCGTTATGCCCGATAAAGCCGTAAATATCGCCGGGACTAACCGAGAGCGAAAGATTGTCAACAGCGCGCTTCTCGCCCTTGCCCGATTTGAAAGTCTTGGTAAGATTTCTGATTTGCAGCATAGAAATACACCTCGTTTCTGAAAGTTAGAACGATTATATCATAAGTTCGCGTGATTGTCAAGGGGAGTGTTCTTTGCGAAGGTTCAATATCTCGCCTTCATCAAGCCCCGTCGTCTGAATTATCGTACTAATGGCAAGCCGACTTTTAACATATTGGCGGCTACCTCGGTTATACCCTGCCGCGGCGGCTCGCAATGACGCGTAGAGTTTTAGAAGCAGTATTCAAAACGGGAAAAGCTACAGAGTTCGTCATTGCGAAGCACCGCTACGCTTGCGATACGCAGGACGTTACAGGTGCGAAGCAATCCAGTAGTAAAAGCTAAAGAAACGTATGTTACGCTCCCGGCACTGGATTGCCGCGCCGGTCTCATTCCTACGTATCTCACGCTTACCGCGGCTCGCAATGACGGGCTCTTGACCCTTTTCCTTTTGAATACACACTCAATACACATTCTTAATCCTTTATAATAAATCCACTACTTATCGCGAATCTCACCCAAGAGCCGCACTACCTCGCCCAGGCCGTACAGTATCAGCCCGGCTACTACAATATTCGCGACGCTATACAGCGAGGCTAGCAAACGCTCAAAGTCGCGCGAACCCGCTACCGCGTAGACCATATTGCTGACTACTACGGCGAGGGCTAATATCCACAGGATTATAGCGGCTACCTTTAACATTTTCGCCGTTTTGTTTTTCATTTTCACTCTCCACGCGTTCGTCACTTTGCATATAAATTATACCACACATATAGCAATATGTCAAACGGTATTACAGTTAACAGTTATCAAATATCAAATATCAGAGACGTTTGGTTTTTTTGATTTTTCACTTTACTATTTTACTATAACGTTTTCGTTTCCGAACGCTTTTTGTAAATCTCTTAGTAGTGCCGCTCCTGCGAGGCAGGTTGCTCCCAGTTTTCGCTTGCTGTCCTCCATATAGAGTATGCACTTGTCGTAGCCCGGGGAGCGGGCTATTATTGCCTTTGCCTGTTCGTAACGCGCTTCCGTTAGTTTTACATATAGCGTTTTTGGTTCCGGCGGTAGGGGTAGGCTTTCCTCCGCTACGAATTGCAACGGTTTTGTTTCGTCGCGTTGCGAAGCCTTTCCGCGAAGCAATAGTATATCGCCCGCCTGCGGTACTCCGCGCTCTAGCAGTCTCGCGAACAGCAGACATTCTATATCGCCGCTGTCGTCCTCTATCGTTACCCTCGCCATAACGCTGCCGTTGCGCGTTGAGGCGGTTTTTGCGTAATTCACTATGCCCGCTATGCGGTAGTTTTCGTCGTCGCGCAGTTCCGCTATGCGCGTGGTATTCGCGCTTCTGCAACGCTCCCTGTATTCGTCAAAGGGGTGACCGGATACGTATAAGCCCAGAATTTCCTTTTCAGCGGCTAAGAGGTCGTGGCGGGTAAACTCCTCTTTACTGATTGTGACCGTTTGAGTATCGAGTTCCTCCTCATCGCCCCCCCCGAATAGCGACACCTGTTCGCTTGAAACCTCGCGCCTGTCGCGGGCTATGTTGTCTATTATCAAGTCCGCCGCCTGGATAAGCCCCTTTCGCGTATAACCGAAGCTGTCAAAAGCCCCCGCGCGGATACAGCTCTCAACCGCGCGTTTATTGAACTCGTGGCCGTTCATTCGGCGGACGAAATCCTCGAAGCTCGTGAACTTGCCGCTAGCTTCGCGCTCCCTAACTAAAAGCGTAACAAAGCTATAACCAACGTTCTTGACCGCCGCAAGCCCGAAGCGTATGCCGGACGCGCCTATTGTAAAACCCTCCTCCGACTCGTTCATATCGGGCGGCAGAAGCGGGAAATTGTTGGCTTTACACTCGGCGATATATTCAGAGAGCTTATAGGAAACGTCCAAAACGCTTGACAGCAAGGCCGCCATATACTCCCCGAAGTAGTGCGATTTAAGGTAGGCCGTTTGGTAGGCTATCACGGCATAGCCGACAGCGTGAGCCTTATTAAAAGCGTAGTTAGCGAAATCTAAAATCTCGTCATAGATATCCCCGGCGGTGTTCTGGTCAATCCCGTTTGTCTGACAGCCGCTTATGAACGCTTCGCGCTTTTCAGCAATCTCCTTAGGCTTTTTCTTGCTCATCGCCCTGCGAATCATATCGGCCTGTCCGATAGTGAAACCCGCGAGTTTTCGCAGGATTTCAATTACCTGCTCCTGGAAAACTATACAGCCGTAGGTGCTTCGCAGTATCGGTTCGAGCGCGGGGTGCTTATACTGTACGCGCTCAGAGTGGTGCTTGCAGTCCACAAAGCGCGGTATGCTGTCCATTGGTCCCGGGCGGTAGAGCGCGATTACGGCGGCAATATCCTCTAAATTCTGCGGTTTCAGCCCGAGGCACACGCCCGTCATTCCCGCCGATTCTAGCTGAAATATCCCGCTAGTACGCCCTTTGCAGAGCATAGCGTAAGTATCCGGGTCGCCGTCAGGTATCGCGTTTAGGTTGAACGCCGGACTGTGCTTGCGTATCAGTTTTACGCAGTCGTCAATAACGGTTAAGTTTCGCAAACCGAGGAAATCCATTTTCAGCAGCCCGAGTTCCTCTAAGGTCGTCATAGTATACTGCGTGACGACAACCTCGTCATTCGTGGCGAGCGGAACGTATTCATAGACCGGCCTGCGGGTTATGACAACCCCCGCCGCGTGCGTTGAGGTATGGCGCGGCATACCCTCCAGCGCAATCGCCGTGTCAATCAGTTGCTTATTGCGTTCGTCAGACGCGTAGAACGCCGCGAACTGCTGCGAGCCTCTGAGCGCGTCCGCGAGCTTTACGTTCAGCGAGGACGGCACGAGTTTTGCCGCGTTATCGGCCTCCGCGTAGCTGAAACCGAGTACGCGGGCGCAGTCGCGTATAGCCGCCTTTGCTCCGAGCGTCCCGAAGGTCGCTATCTGCGCTACCCTGTCCGCTCCGTATTTGCCTATTACGTAGTCTATGACTTCGCCACGCCGCTTGACGCAGAAGTCTATATCAATATCCGGCATACTAATGCGCTCGGGGTTTAGAAAACGCTCGAAAACCAGTCCGTAACGCACAGGGTCAACGTCAGTTATCCCCATACAGTAGCTTACGAGCGAACCCGCCGCCGAGCCGCGCCCGGGTCCTACGGGTATACCCTTTGATTTAGCGTAGTTGATAAAATCGCCGACAATAAGAAAATATTCGGAAAAGCCCATTTTGCCTATCATATCAAGCTCATAGTTAAGCTGTTCCAAACGCTCGTTCGAGCTGTCACCGTAACGCGCCTGTAAACCGTCAAGGCACAGGCGGCGCAGGTAGTCCCCCGGGTCGGTTTCGCCGGGCGGCAATTTGAAATCCGGAATGTGATAGGTTCCAAATTCAAAGTCCAGATTGCACAGTTCGGCAATTTTGGCGGTATTATCAATCGCCTCCGGGCAATTCGGGAAAAGCCCGCGCATTTCGCTCTCTGACTTTATATAGAACTCGTCCGTTTCAAAGCGCATATGGCGCGGGTCGTCAAGGCTCGTCTGCGTGGCTATACACATCAGCGCCTCCTGCGAGCGAGCGTCCGCTTTGTCGATATAGTGAGCGTCGTTTGTCGCGACGAGCGGTATACCCGTTTCGCGCGATATTCGCGTAAGCCCTCTGTTTACTTCGAGCTGGTCGCGTATGCCGTGGTTTTGAAGTTCTAAATAATAACTTTCCGCGCCAAACACGCGCGACATCTCAATAGCCCGCGCCTTAGCCTGTTCGTACTGCCCGGCAAGGAGCAGACGCGGAAGCTCACCCGCCAGACAAGCCGAGAGCGCAATCAACCCCTCCGAATGGCCGCGCAAAAGCTCAAGGTCAATGCGGGGTTTAACGTAGAAACCCTCCGTATACGCCTTGCTCACCATATATGATAAATTCCTGTATCCCTGCTCGTTTTTACAAAGCAGGACGAGGTGGAAATATTTTTCCGCGTTGACGGGCTGTTTGTCGAAACGGCTCCCGGGAGCTACGTAAACTTCGCAGCCGATTATGGGTTTTATCCCCGCCGCTTTTGCCGCCTTATAGAAATTCACGGAGCCGTACATTGCCCCGTGGTCTGTGACAGCTACCGCGCTTTGACCGAGCTGTGCGATTTTAGCGACAAGCTTGCCCGTGCGGCAGAAACCGTCGAGCAAGCTGTATTCCGAGTGTACGTGAAGATGTACAAAGCCCTCTGACATAGCTAATCACCTCGTGGGTCAATCCCCGCGGCTTCGAGCAGTTCTAAACACTTTGCGTAAGTCGCCTCGATAAGCTTCGGGCATTTTTCACGCCGCTCGAGCGGGTTAGTTGACACCAGTTCCGCGCAGTTGACCGTGCCGAAGGTATCCTCAAACCACTGCGCTAAATCCGCGACCATTTGTTTATAGGGGTACTTGTCCTGCTCGTCAATAGAGCCGCGCGAACAGTAGGACGCGAGCAGACAGCAGCCGCCCGTGAGCGTCCCGCAGTTCAAGCCCCTGTATAAGCCGCCGCCAAGCCCTCCCATTGCCGCGATAACAGAGGGTTCCTCCTCTCCCGAAAGGCTCTGCGCGAGCGACAGCATAATCTGCGAACAGTGCAGACCGTTCAGCGTGAGCGTCTCAATACGTTCCTGTAGCTGGTTCATTGTAGTAACCTCAATTTGACATAGTGAACAATTTACAAACGCGTGCGGCACCCCCCACGCAACCAAGCGTTCAACCCCTCGTCTCTGATATTTGATATTTGATAACTGTTAACTGAACTAAAACGCCGCTGAGCCGGTCGTCCTCGGGAAGGGTATCACGTCGCGAATGTTGCTAACGCCCGTCAGGTACATTAGCAGGCGCTCGAAGCCTAGGCCGAAGCCCGCGTGTTTACAGCCTCCGTATTTGCGGAGTTCGAGGTACCAGCGGTATTCCTCGGTATCCATTGACAGCTCGGTCATTCTCGCTTCGAGCAGGTCAAGCCGCTCCTCGCGCTGACTGCCGCCTATTATTTCGCCTATTCCCGGTACGAGGCAGTCCATAGCGGCTACGGTTTTGCCGTCGTCGTTTGTCCGCATATAGAACGCTTTCAGAGCTTTAGGGTAGTCCGTGACGAATACGGGGCCTTTGATGTAAACCTCCGCAAGGTAGCGTTCGTGTTCCGTTTGAAGGTCTGCGCCCCATTTGGGTTCGTAGCTGAACTTTTTGCCGGATTTTTCCAAAATTCCGATAGCGTCAGTATACGTTATAGACGCAAATTCAGCGTTCGCTACGGCCTGTAAGCGGTTTATTAAACCTTTTTCCACGAAACTGTCTAAAAACGTCAGCTCGTCCGCGCATTTTTCCATTACATATTTCAGCACGTAGCGTAGCATATTTTCCGCGAGCGCCATATCGTCCGACAGCTCCGCAAAAGCGATTTCCGGCTCAATCATCCAAAACTCGGCGGCGTGACGCGCGGTGTTGCTGTTCTCGGCGCGGAAAGTAGGTCCGAAGGTGTAAACTTTTCCGAAGGCGAGCGCGTAGCTCTCGGCGTTCAGCTGTCCGGAAACCGTCAGGCCGGTCGGAACGCCGAAGAACTCGGCACCCGCGACAGGGGCAATGCGGAACACTTCGCCCGCGCCCTCCGCGTCGCCGGTTGAGATTATCGGGGTGTGAACGTATACAAAGCCGTTTTCATTGAAAAAGCTGTGGATAGCAAAGGCCGCAACGCTGCGTATTCTGAACACCGCGCTAAAAAGGTTTGTCCGGGGGCGCAAGTGCGCTAAACCGCGCAGAGTTTCAACGTTGTGCCGCTTCTTTTGAAGCGGGTAGTCCGGCGCGCTCTCGCCGTCTACGGTAATAGCATCGGCGGTAAGCTCAAAGGGCTGTTTGGCTTCGGGGGTTAGCGTAATTTTGCCCGTGACCGTTATAGCCGTCCCGACGGCGTAGTTCCCGGCGGCTCCGTCAACCACTTGCAGCGACTTGAAACAGCTCCCGTCGTTCAGCTCAATAAACGACAGGTCTTTCATAGCGCGGCAGGTTCGCACCCAACCCGATACCGTAACCACGCCCGCTTCCGGGTTTTTGTATAAATTAGAAATTGATGTTGTCATTGGTTTTGCCCTCTTAATTATTAAATAATAGATATTAAATATTAAATATTAAATGTTTATTGTCAAAACATTGTAAAAACGCGCAACCTGGCGCAGTGCGCCGCCATCGTCCCGGCGCCGTGCGCCGTCTTTGCGAGCGCCGGAAGGCTTGCGATACGTAGTATGCATAGGCGCGAAGCAATCCAGTGCCGGGGGCGTAACATACGTATCTACGGACTGCGGCACTGGATTGCCGAGAGTTGCAAATG
>JAISJH010000045.1 GCA_031261635.1 Oscillospiraceae bacterium | reverse complement strand
CCGCCGCTGAGGCGGCACGTGCGCTCTCTAAAGAGGGGGGCTTTGGAAGGGGCGCACACGTGGGTTGCGTAGGACGGGGTACGCCCTGCGGGGGAAACCACCCCGCCGCCTGCGGGCGGCACCCCTCCACAGAGGGGATAAGGACGTGGGGTTGGACGGGGAACGTACATCTCCCGCAATCAACGTCCAAATCCTCGTAATTATTCATTATCAATTATCAATTATCAATTATCAATTGTCCAACCCCTATCCCCTCTGTGGAGGGGTGCCGCCCGCAGGCGGCGGGGTGGTTTCCCCCGCAGGGCGCAACCCCGTCCTAACCTTCGTCTCTGATATTTGATATTTGAGATTTGTTAACTAAACCTAACCGTCCAAAGTAATTTGGTTCACATCGCTAATCAAACCTCGACCCAAAAACAGCGAGCCTAGTTTTTCAAAATCTTCGGGGCGGTCTGTTACGTAGCATTTTAGTGTTCCGGGGGTGCTTCGGTTTGAGGGCTTGATTTTTTTCATTGCCTGGGCAGCTGTTTCCGCTCCCGCGTCTATTATCGCTACTTCGCTTCCCATAAAGTCGCTTATCGCGTCGCGTAGAAGCGGGTAGTGCGTGCAGCCTAGTAGGAGCGTATCGACGTTGCCGCGCAAATCCGCGAGGTGGTCGGCTATTACCGCTTTGACTATAGGGTTATCGGGGGCTATGTAGCCGCTCTCGACGAGCGGGACGAACAGGGGACAGGCGCGCGATATGACTTCGCTCCCGATTGAGATTTTCGCTAAAGTCGCCTCATAGGCTTTTGAGCGGATAGTGGCGTTAGTGGCGATAACGCCGATTGAGCCGTCGGTAGTGAGCCGCGCGGCCGCGCTTGAGGCGGGTTCCACAACGCCGAACAGCGGAAGCGTCGAGACAAGGCGCGGGAGCGCGGCGGAGCTGACCGTTCCGCAGGCGATTATAACCGCCTTGACGTTCTGAACCGTGAACCACGTTAACGCCTGGCTCGCGTAGCGGATTATCGTATCGCGTGAGCGCGAGCCGTAAGGCACGCGCCCGGTGTCGCCGAGGTAGATTATATCCTCGCCGGGGGCTATACTGCCGAGTGCGCCAACTGTCGTAAGGCCGCCGAGGCCGGAGTCGAACACGCCTATGGGTCTGTTATCCATTTTGTTACCTCAAAAAATTTCTGTTTCAATATATATAAAGGAGATTTCAAGCGATATGAAACTTGAACTTACGAAAAACGAATACCGCCGCTTGCTTGACTTAGTGTATGCGGGAAACTGGGTGCTTAACAGCATTTATGACGAGGAGACGCGTATCGCGGACTTTGACGACGTTGAGAGCAAGGTTTTTTCCTACGCTAAGGCGGCGGGCTTCCCGCGCCACTCGGAGCTTGACGACGACGGCGTTACCGTTCTGCCCTCCGACGCGTATATTCAGGGCGGTATTCAGGACGCTATACGCGAATACGAGGATACCGTGTTCTATGAAATCCTCGCCGAGGAGCTTGCGCGGCGGGATATGAATTTCGCCCCGATAAGCAACGCGAACGTTGACGAACTCGCGGAACGAATTGACAGCTACATAGACGAATTTGAGGAAAACGGTATACGTAACATCGGGGTGGTAAAGTAGCTGATGGCGGTTAATCTTGATACGATAGAGGCGAAACTCTCAAAGCGGGCGGTATTTGCGCTAACGCTTGTCTGCGCGTTTTTGCTTGCGCTGCGCTTTGCGGCCTTTGAGTATGTTACGCTTGACTATGAGGACTTTTTGAAGCCCTGGATACAACACTTCCGCGATAACGGAGGTCTTGCCGCGCTAAAGGGGCGTATTGGTAATTATAACATACCTTACCTTACTTTGCTAGCCCTGTTTTCATATTTGCCGGTAAGCGATTTATATTTAATCAAGCTCTTATCGGTTGTATTTGACGTGGTGCTGGCGTTTGCGGCGGCGCGGATAGTCGCGGTAGTCAAAGAGGACGAGCGTTATACGGTCGGAACGTTTATTGCGGTACTGGCGTTGCCGACGGTGTTCTTGAACGGCGCGGTGTGGGGGCAGTGCGATAGTATTTACGGAGCCTTCGCACTTATGGCTATCGGGAGCGCGTTGAGAGGCGAGAGCAGACCCGCCTACGTCTACGCCGCGCTGTCGTTTGGGTTTAAGTTGCAGGCGGTGTTTATCGCTCCGGCTATGGTAGTTTTTCTTATCGCGAGGCGGATACGCTGGCGCGATATTTGGGTTTTCCCCGCTGTGTATCTGCTGACGATATCGCCCGCCGTTATTGCCGGGCGCGATTTTGTTGACGTTTTAACTATCTATTTCAGCGAACTCGGTACTGCGGGGCAGGCTCTCAACTATAACTCGCCGAGTATTTGGGCGATATTCTGGCAGGTCAGCGCTTCGGCGGAACTTGAATTTGTCGGGATAGCCTCCGCGCTGTTCCTCGTTGAAGCGTTATTATTAGTGAGCTGGCTAAACCGTAAGCGGCAGACTAACGGTACGCTCTTGATTGCGAGCGCGTTGTCGGTGCTTGGGATACCGTTGCTATTGCCGCATATGCACGACAGGTATTTTTACCTCTTTGATGTGCTGTCGGTCGCGCTCTTTGCGCTGTCGCCGTACTGGTTACTTGCCGCGCTTGCGGGTAGCTTCGCGTCTATCCTCGGTTACTGGGCGTATCTGAAAATGACCTGGCTTCTGCACGTTAGTTACGGCGCGTGGCTGCTGATTGCCACGGCAATCGCGCTCGCGGCGGGTTATGGTTTTTACCTCCTGCGCGGGTATTTGAGCGAAAGTAGAGAACATACATTATATATAGGAGACGAAATTATGCAGATTAAAACTTTGGTGGTGGGACCCGTTCAGACAAACTGCTACATAGTCACGGACGAGGATACTCTCGACTGCGCCGTGATAGACCCGGGAGCCGAGTCGCCCTCGGTGCTGGACTACATCGACGAGCATAAGCTCAATTTGAAAGCCGTGTTTATAACTCACGGGCATTTCGACCATACGACCGGTATTGACGAGCTAATCGCTGAAAAGCCGGGTGTGCCTGTGTTCATTAACAGCCGCGATGTAGCGTCCGGGAGCGGCAATGACGACTATAAATACTCGCCGTCCGACGCTGTAAAAGCCGTACTGCGAAGCTATGACGAGGGCGATACTATCGACATCGGCAGACTGCGCTTCCTGGTGCTTGCGACGCCCGGCCACAGCGTCGGTTCCGTGAGCCTGACGGTTCGCGCAAACCATAACGGGCAGGAGGAGCGCGCGCTTTTCTCCGGCGATACGTTGTTCAAGGACAGTTGCGGCCGCACCGATTTCCCCGGCGGCAGTATGGATATCCTGCAAGGCTCCTTGAAGCGTTTAGCAAAGCTAGAGGGCGACTACGAGGTCTATCCCGGTCACGCTGAGGCTACTACTTTGAGCGCCGAGAGGTTGTTTAACTACTACGTCAAATATGCGATTACAGTTAACAGTTAGCAAATATCAAATATCAGAGACGTGGGTTTGGCCGGGGGTTGCGGCACCCCCCGCGCCTGCGGGCGCTTCCCCCCTCTAAAGAGGGGGGCTTTGGAAGGTTTGGATGTGGGTTGCGGGGTACGTACTACGTCCTGCGTCCTACGTCCCGGCGCCGTGCGCCGTCTTTGCGAAGCACCGGTAAGCTTGCGATACGTACAAGGTTACAGGTGCGAAGCAATCCAGTGCCGGGGGGACAACATACGTCTTACGTATCGCAGGACTACTACGTCAACCCTGGATTGCTTCGCCGCATATCATTAACTACGTATCGCAAGTGCGGCGGCGGCTTCGCAAAGACGGTGCGCCGGTACGGCGCACCTCGGGCAGGGCTTCGCCCTGCCCTGTCCCGGCGCACTGCGCCGGGACGTAACCCCGTCCAAACCCAACGTCTCTGATATCTGATATTTGCTAACTGTTAACTGTTACATCGTCTCTGATATTTGATATTTGATAACTGTTATTTGAAAAAGAGGTGACATTGTGAAAACTTCAAAACGCCCTTACAAATCGGGGCGGGCTATTCGGGATTATGATTCGGGGATTTTGCTTGCTCCTAAGCCTATTGAGGATACGCGGTATATCCTTATACTTTCCGCAGTGGTGTTTTTGTTTGCGCTGATGATTTTTAGCGACCGCTTCTTTACTAAGAACGTGTACTTAGTTGCTGCGGCGTTTGCGGTTTGTGCGGTTATCGTTGCGCTTACGGCTCACAGGGCGTTTACGCTTCTTAAACATCGCAACGCGGACGCGGAGGACGGCTATTTTACTACGGAGCAGGGGTTTAAGGGTTATAAGCGTTCGCGGCGCTATACAATTATAATATTTGTCTTGGGAGCGGCGTTTCTGATTGCGCTTTCCGTTATGACCGGCGTGTTGGGCATAGAGCAGCTTATGGAATCGAGTACGGCGTATTTGTTCCCGCTTGTTTTTACGAGTTTAGGCAGTATGCTCCTGAACTCCGCGGGCGGCGGCGGCGCGGTTGCGTTTGTTGTTTTCCGCGACAACAGGTTTACCGTGGCGGGCTACGTTGTTCCCTACGAGGGGCTGACGCTTACCCGCACAGGCAGCGTAACCGACCCTGCGGCGAAATGGTACAACGCGGTGTTTTGGAAAGACGGCCGCGAGGTTGGCCACGATATATTGTACCGCGAGGATTATTTGTACCTGTCGGGGATACTCGAGGCGTTTGCGAGGCACGGGGAGGTGGCGACCTGCGATGACCCGTTCTACAGCGAGGTGAATTTGAAACACTTGCGGGCGTCTATGGCACAGCTTGACGCTGGTTTGGGGAAGGAACACGAATTGATTGAAGTGGACGAGGAGTTTGACGACGAAAATTTGGACTGATGTTGTTTGGGACGCGCTAATGCGTTTGTCGTGTGGGACGCGCTAATGCGCTCCATTGTCCAAGCTATGAATCAGCGGAGCGCCCGCCCCCGTAAACCCCCGTCATTGCGAAGCACCGGTAAGCTTGCGATACGTACCCAGTTACAGGTGCGAAGCAATCCAGTGCCGGGGGAGTAACATACAGTACGTATCGTAGAGTTACTACGTCAACCCTGGATTGCTTCGCCGCATTTCAATGGTACGTATCGCAAGTGCGGTGGCGGCTTCGCAATGACGGGGGAGGGCGCTTCGCTGTTACGGGGGCGGGCGCTTCGCTGTTACGAGGGAGAGCGCTTCGTTGTTACGGAGGAGGGTGCTTTGCTGTTACGGGGCAGGGCAAGTCTGCCCGTCATTTCGTTACAAACTTAATGACGCGAGTATGTAAAGTTTACACATTTATCCAATTCTTGTCCAATCGACAAAACTTTTTTTCAAAAAAGCATCAAAAAGTGAAAAAAGGGTATTGACAAATGAGAATAGATGTGGTAATATAGTCAAGCTGTCACAAACGAGGGAGCGAAAACAGAGTTCAGATATCAAATATCAAATATCAGTTGACGGAGGTCTTAGGGCTGAAGCCGCGGAATTTGTCAGTTTGGAATTTGAGGTTTGAGCGTAGCGAACTTGCGATAGCGGAGCGGTTACAGTAAAAGCAGAGTGTCAAGACAGAGGAAATCTGATATTTGATATTTGCAAACTGTTAACTGCAAAAAAGGTGTATCTTGTAAATTAAACAACACGCCAAGAGATTTAGCCGGTGTGCGCGATAGCTCCGGGGGGTCAGACCCTTGTTGAGCGTTGTACATCTGTGGAGCTGGGAGGACTGACAAGGCCGCCTGACTTTGGTTAGATTGATTGGTTACGCACCAAAAAAATAGGCAAGACAGCAAATAACTTTTGAGCAAGCTAGAGATTGTAAAACTCTAAAACTTGGTTAGTCGTGTGGGACGCCCGCTTGATTGCGCGGCTACCGCACTATTGATACAATATTATAGAGAGTTTGATCCTGGCTCAGGACGAACGCTGGCGGCGTGCCTAAGACATGCAAGTCGAACGGAGTGTAAGAGCTTGCTCTTACACTTAGTGGCGAACGGGTGAGTAACGCGTGAGCAACCTGCCTCGAAGTGGGGGACAACAGAGGGAAACTTCTGCTAATACCGCATAAGGTGGAGAAAAGGCATCTTTCCTCCATTAAAGATT
>JAISJH010000032.1 GCA_031261635.1 Oscillospiraceae bacterium | reverse complement strand
GGCGCGCGGCAATCCAGTGCCGGGAGCGTAACATACGTATCTGCGGACTGCGGCACTGGATTGCTTCGCACCTGTAACGCCCTACGTATCGCGGGCGTACCGGTGCTTCGCAAAGACGGGCAGGGCGGAGCCCTGCCCTCCGCGCACGGCGCGGGACGGGGGCGGGCGCTTCGCTGATGCGGGGGCTTGGACGAGGGTACTGGGCTTGGATTGCTTCGCGCGGCTCGCAAAGACGGGCAGGGCTTCGCCCTGCCCTGTCCCGGCGCATTGCGCCGGGACGGTGGACGGGGTTACGTCCGCGCACGGCGCGGGGAAACCACCCCGCCGCCTACGGCGGCACCCCTCCCAAGAGGGGAATTTACGGGGGAGGGCGGGTTTGAAACCCGCCCCTACGTTTATTGCACGACCCACAACCCTCATTCAAGCCCCCGTCATTATTCATTATCAATTATCAATTATCAAAACCCATTCCCCTCTTGGGAGGGGTGCCGCCCGCAGGCGGCGGGGTGGTTCCCCCCGCAGGGCGCAACCCCCGTCCAAACCCTCGTCTCTGATATTTGATATTTGCTAACTGTTAACTGAACCAACGTCTCTGATATTTGATATTTGATAACTGTTAACTGACTTGACAGGGTTTGTTTAATGTGCTATAATGTAGTTTGGAGGAACAAATGCTTAAACGTTTATTTACCGCTTTGGTCTGCCTTGCGACTGCGCTGGCGGTGGCGCTTCCGGCGGGTTCGGCTGACTCGCTTGTCCCCAGGTCATACATTGATATATACAAACAGGAAATCCACTCCGCCCTTACCGGTGAGCGCGACAGCGCGCTCGCCCGCTTTTCCGCGAAGATTGAGCAGGACGCGGGCTTGCCTCCCGTTCTCGGCGGCGGTTTTACGGAGTACGTTACGCCTGTTGCGCTTTTAGGCGAGTTGTTTACAAGCTATAAACTGTCGCCGCTCTCCACCTGGCGCGAGGTTGAGGGTAGCGCGAATGTGAGTTTTTCCACAGGCGAGGTTCTGGATTTAACTACCGGCGAAAGCGTCAGGAGCGGGACGGTTCTTATTCCCGGACACCGCTACCTCACCGCGGAGGA
The DNA here is from genome assembly GCA_031261635.1 of Oscillospiraceae bacterium. Classification (GTDB taxonomy): domain Bacteria; phylum Bacillota; class Clostridia; order Oscillospirales; family Oscillospiraceae; genus JAISJH01. The sequence continues at coordinate 7,973 of JAISJH010000032.1, read as the reverse complement.
TACTACCGCGACCGTGCGCGTGTACGCGCCGAACTCCGCGCTCTTTGACGGCGCTTTGAACGCTGTTACCGCCTCTGAATACCCGCCGGAGTATCATTTTATTGACGTGCCGCCGGACTACTGGGCGTCGGGGTTGGTGGCTGACCTGCTGTCCCTCGGCATAGTTGCCCCGGAGGGAACGGGAGGGTACTACTTTAAGCCCTCACTGCTCGTTACGCGCAAGCAGCTCGTTACGCTCTTTGCGAATTACGAGGACATTGACAGCGCGGCGTACACCGCGCGGGTGTTTAATGACGTTGACCCGGACTCGTGGTTTGGTCCCGCCTGCGCGTGGGCTGCCGAAGCGGGAATAGTCAGCGGCAGTGACGGTAATTTTTTCCCCGACAATAACCTTACAAGAGAGCAGCTTGCCGTATTCATACGAAACTACGCGGTGTATCGCGGGGCGCAGCTCTACCAGGCGGGGGACTTCCGCAGTTTTGAGGATTTATGGGACGCGAGCGACTGGGCGCGTGAAGCCGTAAACTGGGCGGGAGCGACAGGTTTAGTTTCCGGCAAGGTTTCCGGCGTTCACCAGTATTACCCGAAGTCTACGGCCGTGCGCTCCGAGATGTGCGGCATTATGTTAAACTATATCCGCTTAGAACTGGAGGCTCCGAGAATTACGCCGCAGGTTGTTAGCCCAGAGGTTGAAATTCCCGCGGTTGCGGTTCCTGACGCTGAAATTTTTGAACCCGCTCCCGCTGCCGATGACGCTCCCGATACGGAGACCGCTCCCGATACTGAAACCGCCGTTCCGGCTCCAGTTGATTTTATCGAACCTGCCGCGCAAATTAGTTAGGAAGTGAAATATGAAAAATTCTGAAAATCCCGCCCTTGACATCGCCCGCAGGATTGCCGGGCTTCGCGATGCCTGCGGCTATACACAGGAACAGCTTGCGGACACGCTGAACCTTGACCGCGAAGTGTACAAGAGCTACGAGGCTACCGGTAAGGACATTCCGATTAGCGTTATTTTCGAGATTGCTAATATGTTCGGCGTGGATTTTAACGAAATCCTCACGGGCGTGGAGGCGAAGCTCGACCGTCTGCACATAGTCCGCGCGGGTGAGGGCGAGCTTATCGAACGCTTCGCGGGCTACGACTACCGCGACCTGGCGTACCGCTTCACGCATAAAATTATGCAGCCGCTGCTTGTGACGATTTTGCCCGGCGACGCTCCGGCGGAGCTTGTGTCGCACGTCGGGCAGGAGTTCAACTACGTTGTTTCCGGCATTGAGATTTTAACGCTCGGCGGCAAAGACTACACACTCGAAACCGGCGACAGCGTGTACTTCGACCCGGAATTGCCCCACGGCCAACGCTGCGGCGGCGACGTGCCGACGGTGTTTCTGACGATGATAGCTGAGTAACAAATAACAGTTATCAAATATCAGAGACGGGGGTTTGGACGAGAGTTGCGAAGTTTGTGAAGTTTGTGAAGTTGAAACGAAATCCCCGCGCCGTGCGCGGCAACTAATATTTAATATTTAATAACTATAAACTGTAAAACTGGAGAACATATGCATAACTACGAAGATTTAGGCTACGCTAAGGTTGACCTTCACCGTAAGAAGCGGCAGGGTACCGCCGAGGTTATCTACGGCGCGGGGAAAACCGCCGCGCAGATTAACGGTATTGTCGGCACCTTACATACTAACGGCGAACACAATATTATTGTGACCCGCGTTGACAGCGAAAAGGCCGCCCTGTTGGAATTTCCGCATAATTATTCGGAACAGGCGGGGTTTGTACTTGCCTACCCTGTGGAAATTCCACTGACGGGTTGCGTAGCCGTTGCGGGGGCGGGAACCAGCGACCTCAAAGTCTGCGAGGAAGCCGCGCTTACCTGTGAGGCTCTCGGCAGCAAGGTTGAGCGGCTCTACGATGTTGGTGTGGCGGGGATACACCGCCTGCTTGATAAACTCGAAATCCTTGAACAGGCGAACGTTATCGTCGCCGTGGCGGGAATGGAGGGCGCGCTTCCGAGCGTTGTAGGCGGCTTAGTGTCCGTACCCGTTATAGGCGTTCCAACCAGTGTGGGCTATGGAGCCTCTTTCGGCGGCGTAACGGCCCTGCTGGCTATGCTGAACTCCTGCGCCTCCGGCGTATCGGTTGTCAATATCGACAACGGCTTCGGCGCGGGGTTTTTGGCGCATAGAATAAATAAGCCGAGGGGCAGTTAACAGTTAACAGTTAACAGTTAACAGTTAACAGTTAACTGTTATCAAATATCAGATATCAGAGATGTGGGTTTGGACGTGGGTTGCGTCCTGCGGGGGAACCACCCCGCCGCTGCGGCGGCACCCCTCCACAGAGGGGATAGGGGACGAGGGCTTGGACGGGGGGCGCGCAATCCGGGCGGGGCAAGGTGCGTTGCCCCTACAAGCCACTATAACATTTGACGCGCCCGCAACCCACGTCCTACCCCTATCCCCTCTGTGGAGGGGTGCCGCCCGTAGGCGGCGGGGTGGTTTCCCGCGCCGCGCGCGACGTAACTTCGTCCCACCCACGTATCAGCGAAGCACTTTTCCACGTCCCGGCGCCGTGCGCCGTCTTTGCGAGCCGCGGTAAGCCCACGATACGTAGGACATATAGCGGCGAAGCAATCCAGTGCCGTAGTCCGCAGATACGTATGTTTTCCCCCCGGCACTGGATTGCTTCGCACCTGTAACACTGTACGTATCGCAAGCTTACCGGTGCTTCGCAATGACGGACTGTTTAGTTTTTCACGTTTTGATTACAGCTTTGTTTTTCGCGTTTTGATTACGGCTTTGCTTCTCGCGTTTTTAATACTGCTTGGTTTTTCACGTTTTTATTATAGCCTATGACAAACATCAAACAACACATAGCAAAATAACAAATATCGCGCTTGGCGCGGGTTTGGACGTACATTATGACAAAACTGCACATTGACTGCTCTATGGGGATTGCCGGGGATATGCTTACCGCCGCGCTTTTGGCTGTTGTTCCTGACAGGGCTAGAGCTATCCGTAGCCTGCGTATTATCGCGGGGTCGCTTCCGGGTCTTACGTTTGAGGTTTCCGAAGGGAAACGCGGGGCGGTTGCCGGCTTGCATTGTTCCGTTTTCGTTAACGGCACCGAGGAGGGCGAATTTTCCCATAGGCACTATCACGGTATGGGGCTTACCTCCGTAACGGAACTGCTGTCCGGCTTGCCTATTGCGCCCGCCGCTCGGGATAACGCTATCGCTATATATAACCGTATCGCGGACGCTGAGAGCCGTATTCACGGCGAGGCGGCGCAGCTCGTTCACTTCCACGAACTCGGTGCGCTTGACGCTGTGTTCGATATCGCGGCGATTTGCGTTTTGCTTGAGCTTATTTCGCCGGACAGTATTTCCGCAAGCCCCGTAAACCTCGGCGGCGGAACGGTTTGGACGGCTCACGGACGTTTGCCTGTTCCGGCTCCGGCTACCGCGCTTATACTGGAGGGTATTCCGAGCTACGGCGACAGCGAGCTAACTACGGAGCTTGCGACGCCTACCGGGGCGGCCGTACTCGCGCATTTCGCGGGCTCGAATTTTTCCTCTCAACCGCTTATGAGTATAACCGCAATCGGTCACGGGCTTGGTACTAAGGATTTTCCTAACCGCTCTAACGCCGTCCGGGTGACTTTAGGAACGGTAGGCGCGGCTTCTGACGCTCCTAACGGCGAAATTTCAGAGCTTGCCTGTAATATTGACGATATGACGGGCGAACAGCTTGGGCGAGCCGCTGAAATACTACGTAGCGCGGGTGCGCTCGACCTTAGTTTTATACCAATCACGGGGAAAAAGAACCGCCCCGGCGTCATTTTATTGCTGCTCTGCGCCGTCCGCGACGAGAGTAAATTCGCAAAGCTCGTACTGCGCCACACTTCAACCTTCGGGGTACGAGTAAGCCGAAAGAGCCGCTACGAGCTTGAACGCTGGTTCACTGACGGCGGCAAAGTAAAGCACGGCAAAGGCTATGGAATCGAAAAATCGAAAAACGAATTTGATTTAACGCAAACGGAGAGTGAAATATGAAACCTTTTGAAGAATGGGAAATAGGAAGCTACAACGCAAAGGAAGCAGAGCTTCTGCAAGCTGAAACGGGTTCGACGCGGCTCGCGGTCGCGCTGCTGAACTCGCGGGGCTTTCATACGGGCGCGGAGGCCACGGAGTTTCTGCGGGACGATACGGGGCTGCTGTCAGACCCTATGCTTCTGCCTGATATGGACAAGGCTCTTGCCCGCATACGCCTCGCTAAAGAGCGCGGGGAGCGCGTGGTCGTATTCGGCGACTACGACGTGGACGGTATTACCGCGACTGCCTTGCTCGTCAGTTACCTTAAAAGCATTGATATAGCCGCCGAATACTATATCCCCGAGCGGCTTACCGAGGGCTACGGAATAAGCGACGAGTCGCTTCACTCTATTCACAAGGCCGGTGTGCAAACGCTTATCGTTACGGTGGACTGCGGAGTAACCGCCGTTGAGCAGGCGAAGCTTGCGGCGGAGCTTGGAATGGAGATTGTTATAACAGACCACCACGAATGTCCAGATGTGTTGCCGGACGTTTGCGCTGTTGTTGACCCTTATCGCAAGGATTCGGAGTATCCGTTTACCGGGCTTGCCGGTGTCGGGGTGGCGTTCAAGCTGGTTTGCGCCCTGGAGGGTTCGGAGCGTACCGAGGATATGCTTGAGCTATACGGCGATTTGGTCGCAATCGGAACTATTGCCGATATAATGCCGGTCACGGGCGAAAACCGCGCCATTGTCCGGAGGGGTATAGAGGTCTTACGTAAGGGGCGGCGCATTGGTTTGCTGAAACTTATGGAGGAGGCGAACGTTCCCTTCCGCGAGATTTCCGGCGCGGATTTGAGCTTTATGCTTGTTCCGAAGCTTAACGCGGCGGGGCGTATGGGGCAGGTTCACATTGCCTACGACCTAATCACGGCAGAGGGCGTTGAGGAGGCTCACGCGCTCGCAACAAAACTCTGCGCGTTGAATAACGAGCGCAGAGAGGTTGAAAACACTATCTTCACAGAAATTTGCGCTACGCTTACTAATCCCGCCGCGCCTATCGTTGCGGCTTCCGCTACCTGGCACCACGGTGTTTCGGGGATTGTCGCGTCGCGGCTTGCCGATACCTACGGTGTTCCGGCGGTTGTAATCTGCATAGACGGCGACGAAGGGCGCGGCTCGTGCAGAAGCTTCGGTAACTTCTCGATTTTTGACGCTCTGTCCGCTATTAACGCTGAAAAAGAGCTGCTCACAACCTTCGGCGGGCATTTCCACGCGGCGGGGCTTACGCTTCCTACCGCTAATATTGAGGAATTTACGCAAAAGCTATCGGAGGCCTATCTCAAAGCGCGTGCCTCCGCGCCGGGGCCTATGCTTAAGATTGATTTTGCCGTGGAAAACGCCTCGCTGATACAGCTTGACGATGTTGAGAGCCTTGAAAAGCTCGCGCCCTGGGGGCCGGGTAATCCGCCGCCTATACTGGCTATTACTAACGCCAAAATTGAGCAGATTTTTCCGATAGGCGGCGACAGGCACATCAAGCTGAAACTCTGGAAAGGCGGCGGTATTTTCGACTGCGTGTACTTCGGTATGACGCCGCAGAATTTTGCCTATAGCCGGGGCTCGTATCTTGACATCGCCTTTGAGCCGGTCGTCAATGAGTTTCGCGGGGCTAGGAGTGTTCAGCTAATCATACGCGACGCGCGGCGCACCGGGGCTAAGGCCGCTCCCGTGGCGGCTCCGGCGGTTCCGGCGGCTTCGGTAGCTCCCGCTGACGGCGCGGCAGTTGAAATTTCGCAGGGTGCCGAGCTTCCGCAGCCGCGCAAGCCTACGCCTTATCGTCCCTCTGAGCCGCTTGCGCTTATTACGTCTTTCCTCGGCGGCGCACCGCTGAAACCCGCAGAACGCTTTTTGCTTCGGCCTAGCCGCGATGATTTTAAGGCTGTTTGGAAACTTGTTACAGGCAATATGCATAAAATTCCTACCGCGCGGCAGGAGCGCGTTGACCGCATAACGAAGCTCGCGGGTCTGTCTAATCCCGCTAAAACCTATACCGCGCTGAAAGTTTTTGAGCAGTGCCAGTTACTTACGCTTGACGAAAACGACGGGAAACTTATAATAAACATCACGCCGCGCGAGGGTCCCAAGGCAGACCTCGAGGCCTGCGAAATTATGAAGCGCCTGAACGAGGCACCTCCCGCGACAGCGCAATCAGAGCTAGCAGGTTCGGTATAGCCATTAAGCCGTTGAAAAATTCGGAGATGTTCCATACAACGGTTAGTTTGCTTGTGGAGCCTATAAAAATTGCGGCTATGTAGAGAATTTTGTAGGTTTTTGCCTTTTTTCTGCCGCCGAGGTATGTTATAGCGCTCTCGCCGTAGTAGCTCCAGCTGATTATTGTGCTTAGGGCGAAAACGAAGCAGGAGATTGAGACGAACTCCTCGCCGAAGGGGAGAACCGAGTTAAAGGCGAGGGCGGTTAGAGCTATGCCGTCCGGGGCTTTGCCCGGCGTCCATACTCCCGACACCAGTATTACGAGAGCCGTTAGAGTGCAGACTACGAGCGTGTCCGCGAAAACCTCAAACATTCCCCATTGACCCTGCCTGTGCGGCGTTGTGTTTTCAGCCGCCGCGTGGGCGGTTACGCCGGAACCGAGGCCGGCTTCGTTTGTGAAAACTCCTTTCGCTATGCCTACGCGCAGGGCGAGTACGACTGAATAGCCCGCTATGCCGCCGCCTGCGGGTTTTAAGCTGAACGCGCCGCTGATTATGCCGTATAGCGCGCCCGGGACTGCCCGGGCGTTTGCCGCGATTACTATGAGGCTCCCCGCTATGTAAAAGAGCGACATTAGCGGCACGAGTTTTGACGTTACGCTGTTTATTCGCGTTACGCCGCCTATTGACACTATCGCGGTTATTGACATTAGGGCTATTGCCGTTATTGCCGCGGGTATATCAAATGTTTCACTAAAACCCTGCGCCGCGGAGTTTGCCTGGGTCATATTGCCGATACCAAATGAAGCGAGGGCGAAGCACAGTGCGAAAATTGCCGCCAGCGGTTTGTTTTTTAGGCCGTCGCGAATATAGTAGACTGCACCGCCGTAGTGTTTTTTCGTTATGGGGTCGGTTTGTCTATACTTCACAGCTAAAAATTTTTCAGCGTAGCCGGTAGCCATACCCAGGATAGCCGATACCCACATCCAGAGGATAGCTCCCGCGCCGCCCAGCGTTAGCGCGGTCGCTACGCCGGCGATGTTTCCAATGCCCATTGTCCCGGAGAGGGCGGTACACATAGCGGAGAAGGGGGTAATTCCCGTCTTGCCGCGTTTGGCGCGTTTGAGGCCGCCCACGGTCTGGCGCAGCCACTCGCGTATCCCGCGCACTTGGTAAAGCCGCAGGCGGTAGCTGTACATCAGCCCTACGCCAAGAAACAGCGCTAGGAGGGGTATCCCCCATAGCGTTTCGTTTGCGTATGCGATTAGGACTTCGAGTTTATCTAGTTTCATAGTGGAGTATATGGGCGCGGCGGTAGGAAAATGCGGTTTTTTAAGGGTGGAAATTATTGTTTTTGAAATTTGTGAAAAATAGTGAAAAAAGGGCTTGACAAACGGAGAGGGATATGCTATAATGTAGGAACAGTCAAGTGGTTAGGGCGTTTGCGCGGGTTGTGCGCGGGTTTTAGGACAAGCTGGAACCATTTGTCAGATGTCACAGTTCGGAGGAAGCGAATGCACTCGGTTTCGTTACATATCATAAACGGCATTGACCTTGGTGCTTTACGTGCTACGCTAAATAGTGTTAGCACAGCTTTTGCCTCCCTTGCGGGGGGGGGGGGGGGGGGGGGCAGCGGGGGGTTTTTGGTTTTTTTGGCTTTGTCGGAATATGTAAAACCGCCCGTAACCGTTTAATTGCATTTATTTTTTACTG
>JAISJH010000028.1 GCA_031261635.1 Oscillospiraceae bacterium | reverse complement strand
CCGGGCGAGGCAAGCCTCGCCCCTACAAGCCACAACGCAACCACCGGGCGCTCACGATACGTACCTCACCTACAAAACAGCCCTCCCCTGCCCTACTGCTATAGCAAGCGCAGGTAATTGCCGTATCTTACGCCTGACAGTTCGCCGCGCTCTACCGCTTCGCGGACGGCGCAGTCGGGTTCTTTATGGTGTCTGCAATCGGCAAAGCGGCAGCGCTCCGCGTAAACGGCAAACTCACGGTAATTAAGCTTTGTCGGGGCTTTTGCTTCCACAGCGGAAAAGCCCGCGCTGTCTACTACGAACGTTCCCCCGCCGATGTCGTAGAGTTCCGTATGGCGCGTAGTGTGCTTGCCGCGCTTCAGCTTATGGCTTACTTCGCCGGTTTTCAGCGTCAGTGCGGACAGTGAATTTAACAGCGAGGTCTTACCCACCCCGCTGTCCCCGGTAAACGCTACCGTCTTATTTTCTATTGCCGCCTGCAAGGCGGTCAGCCCTGTGAGTTCCGTCGCGGATACTCTGAACATAGCAAAACCCGCGCTTGTATACGCGTTCCAAAGCGTATCATAAGGGTCTAAATCGCACTTATTTATAACAAGGATAGGCTCAACCGCTACATTCTCGCAAAAATTGATTAGTACGTCAAGCACATAGGGGTCTGTAACAGGCGGCACGGCTCCAGTAAGTATCACCATAGCGTCCAGATTAGCTACAGGCGGGCGCACAAAGCTGTTCCTGCGGGGCAGCAGTTCCGATATCGTACTGCCCTCAAAACGCACCCTGTCGCCCACCAGCGGACTGACCTTTTCAAATCGCATACGCCCGAGCGGTTTGCAGACTATAAGCCCGTCGGTATTATCGTCCGGCACAACGCTGTAGGTGCCGCTTATCGCTTTTACGACGCGCCCCGTGTTACACCCGCTCATTCAAGAATCTCGTGGCCGAGTTCGGGAGGAACCGGCTCAATATTACTGTAATCGGGCGTAGGAGTAGGCTCCGGAGTATAATCCGGCTCCGGTTCGGGTTCGGGTTCAGGTTCCGGCTCGGGTTCCGGTTCCGGGAAGTAAACCCCGAGCGTTTCGTCTGAAATATGCAGGTCAATCCTGGCGTATTCCTGAACCTCCGTATTAGCGGCTGTCCCCTGCCATATAACCGTTCCGTAAGGCTCGTCGCTCTCGATAAGCGTCACCTCGCCGAGCGAAAGGTTTAAGTCCTCGATAATCTTTTGAGCGTCATCGAATAAGCGCCCCTTTAAGTCGGGTACGAGCTTATATTTAATCTCCGGCCCCTGGCTGACGACTATTTCAATCGGGTCGCCGGGGTGCCGCGTTTCCCCTGCCGCGGGGTCTGTTCTTATAATGTAGCCGTTAGAAATTTCGTCTGAAATCTCAAAGGTCGGCTCGCCAACCCGCAGACCCAGGTTTCCGAGCGTGATTAAACCCGCGCGGTACTCGCTGTTGACCATATTCGGGATAACAATATCGTCCGCGCCCTTGCTTACGGTAAGCACAACCTTAATCGGGCTACCCTCCTCCCAGTTGACCTTGCGCCCCGCGTCCGGCTCCTGCGCTATGACCTTGCCCTTTTCAACCTGCGAGCTTGGGGAGTCCTTACGCTCGAACGTGAAGTAACCCGCGTATTCCTGGTGGTAATATATATCCTCATAGGCAATATTCGTCCAGTCCGGCATAGTCACCGACGTCGGGTCAATGAATAAATCACGCAGGAGGAAATTCCACAGAAAGAAAAACGCCGCAACAAAGACCGCGAGTATTATCCCCACACCCGCGAGCCAGGCTACCGGCGTACTTCGTTTACGCGCCGCGCCGTCCCTGCCGTTATAATGCACTGGTTCAACCTCCGAATCTCCCGGCATTGCCGTTATATCGCTGTTAGCGACGTTAATCACGCCCGATTGTGCATCGGGCTTCTTATTATCCGCGCCGTTTGTCGTATACGTAGACGGATTATACTTAAACTCAACCTCCGGGTGCGTGCGGAACGCTTCGAGGTCGTCATACAAGGCCTCCGCCGAAGCGTAGCGCTTGTTAATATCCTGCGCCATCATTCGCAGAACTATTTCCTCTAAACCTTTTGGAATCTTCGGGTTAATCTCACGCGGACTGAGCGGAGTAGCGTTAACGTGCTGTAAGGCAATGGCTACGGACGTCTCGGCTTCAAAGGGTAGTCTGCCCGTGAGCATTTCATATAATACGACCCCTAAAGAGTATATGTCGCTTCGCTTGTCAACAGCACTCCCAACCGCCTGTTCCGGCGACATATAGTGAACGCTCCCCATAGCGTCGCGCGTCAGCGAATGTGCGGTGTTCTTAGACGCGAGCCGCGCTATACCAAAATCGGTGACTTTAACGCTAGAATCCTGGAGGAGCATTATATTATGCGGCTTGATATCGCGGTGTATTATCCCGCGAGAATGGGCGTGTATAAGCGCCTTGGTTATCTGCGTGGTGAAATGCAGAGCCTCTTTCCAGGAAAGCTCGCCGCCCCGGTTTTCCATATATTCCTTAAGCGTCAGACCCTCGATAAGCTCCATAACAATATAATCCGGGTTAGACGAACGGCTCACGTCATACACGTTGACAATATTAGCGTGCGAGAGCATAGCAACGGCCTTGGACTCGTTTTGAAAACGCTCCCTGAAATCAGAGTCAACCGCGAGTTCCTCTTTGAGTATCTTAACGGCTACAAACCTGTCAAGCTTATGGCAACGCGCCTTATACACGAGCGCCATACCGCCGGAACCGATACGCGTCAAAAGCTCGTAACGGTTGTCAAGTTTTAGTCCGATATATTTATCATTTTGATTAGGCATAAGTAAAAATCTCCGAAACGTATTTAGTTAACAGTTATCAAATATTCAGTTAACAGTTATCAAATATCAAATATCAAATAGCGGGGGTTTGGACGTGGGTTACGCCCCGCGTCCAAGTCCCACGTCCCGCGCCGCGCGCGGCATTTGATATTTGATATTTGATATCTGTTATTTAATTTTCTATTATAATAACCGTTACGTTGTCACGCGCTTCGCGTGAGAGCGCAACGTCGAGTATCCGCTTCGCGGCGGTTTCTATGCTCCCGCCGTACAGGAGTTCAAACGAAAGTTCACGCTGGTCGACTTCGTTCGTCAGTCCGTCGGAACATAGCAACAGGTAGTCGCCTTTAGGGAGTACAAACTCGAAAATATCGGGGCTACCGCTTACTCCGGGACAGAGTGCTTTCATAATAACGTTGCGGCGGGGGTGCGTCCGCGCCTCCTCCGGCGTTATGTCGCCTCTGTCAAGAAGCTCCTGCACTTCCGAATGGTCTTTCGTTATCTGCGTTATCTCGCCGCGTATTAGATTGCCGTCGGAGTCAATCTCGCGGTGGATACTGTAGCAACGGCTGTCGCCTACGTTCACGACATAGCAGTTGCTGTAGTCGTCAAGCAGTGCCGCGACCAGCGTCGTTCCCATATCGCTGTATTCCGAGTTGCTTTTCGCGCCGGCGTTGATTTCGTCGTGAGCTTTAGCCACGGCGTCCTCCAGGCTTGCGCGTCTGCGCGTCACGTCGGATAAATCGGCGCGAACGGTCGTGGTAAAACTTTGCACGGCCATATTGCTTGCCACCGCGCCGTTTTTCGTACCGCCCATACCGTCACAGACGACCGCAAGCGCGAAGTCGTCCTCTACCGCGGCATAGTAAGCGTCCTGATTTTCCGAGCGTACCGCGCCTTTGTCTGAAACTCCCCAAATCCTCACTCCGTCGCTACCTCCCGTTGTCCTTTTTCGATAGTTCTGCGCCTTAACATTCCGCAAGCCGCGTCTATATCAGCGCCCAGACTGCGCCTCGTTGTCACGGTGGCACCGTGTTCCAGGAGGGTAGCCCCGAATGTTCTGTCGTCGCCCGCCCTGAAGCCGTTGCCTGTGTCGTTGAGATGTATAAGGTTAACGTGTCCTGAAACCTTACGCATTAACCCGGCAAGAAGCCTTGCCTGTTCGGGGCTGTCGTTGACGCCCGCTATAAGGGCGTACTGGAACGTTATCCTGCGGTTCAGTTTTGAGTAATAACGCTCGCAGCAATCCATAAGCTCCGATATACTATATCTATTATTAACAGGCATAAGCACTGAACGGGTTTCGTCGTCGGGGGCGTGAAGTGAAACGGAAAGGTTGCAGGGAATAGCCAAATCGGCAAACCTATCAATCTGCGGAACCAGTCCGCAAGTGGAAACGGTTATATGGCGCATACCGATATTAAGCCCGGGCGCGGAACCTTTCGCGCGTCCTCCCGGTGAAAACAGCGGGTCGCGCACGAGAGCTATGAAGCGCGTTACGTTATCGAAATTATCAAGAGGCTCGCCGATACCCATTAGGTCAATGCGCCCTATTGGAGTGCCGGATTGCAGCTGCGCGAATAATACCTGGTCTAAAATCTCGGACGCCGTAAGGTTTCGCGCAAAGCCGACCTCGGGCGAAGCGCAGAACTTACAACCCATACGGCAACCCGCCTGCGTAGAAACGCAAACGCTCGTCCCGTACCGATATTTCAGCAGGACGCTTTCCACAGTATTTCCGTCATTGTACCGCCAAAGGTACTTTGTTGTTCCGTCAGACGAGGTGCGGACGTCGGCAAGTTCCGGCGAGTTGAGTGAAAAGCTCTCTGAAAGTTTTGAGCGCAACTCCTCGGAGAGGTCTGTCATTTCATCGAAACTTCGGACTCCCCTACCGTAAAGCCAGCGTATAACCTGTTTAGCGCGGTAAGGCTTCTGACCCAAACCGGCAAACAACGCGTGCAGTTCCTCGACTGAATACTCCTTTATGTTCGGCATAGGCTCACTATACACCAATTTTATGCAAATGTCAAGAGGGATTATTTCAGTTAACAGTTATCAAATATCAAATATCAAATACGGGGGGTTGGACGTGAGTTACGTTGCGCTCTGTAGGGGCGGGTTTCAAACCCGCCCACCGGGTTGTACCATTTATAATGACATTGCACAATCCGTTAGGGCGGGTTTGAAACCCGCCCCTACGTACCTACGCAACCCACGTCCAAACCCCCGTCTCTGATATTTGATATTTGATAACTGTTATTTGTTTTTCCCCTCTTGACAAAAGGCGGGGCAGGTGTTATAATATGAATAATGTGTTTGGGAGCAATATTTGATATTTGATATCTGATATCTGATATCTGTTAACTGAACAAGGCGCCATAGCCAAGCGGTAAGGCAGAGGTCTGCAAAACCTTTATCCCCGGTCCGATTCCGGGTGGCGCCTCCACGTACCTTTATTTCCTGTCCTCCATAACGGCTAGCCCCGGGTTTTGCATACCGGGGCTTTGCTTTGCCCTTTTTACGCCGTGTTCAAACTCCTGCGGTAAGCCAGATTTGAAGCGTCTGACAATCTCCCTGGCGCGTGTGTTCAGCATAATTGTGTACCACCTTTTTCAACAGAAAAAATTTTTATGATGTTGGTTGCATTAAAAACCCACGTCTCTGATATTTGATATTTGATAACTGTTATCTAAATATCTGATAACTATATTGTACCCGTATCGGGCAATATAATAGCCGGCAAGTTTTTCACACCTTGCGGGTTTACGGCGTAGACTGACGCGGGGGGTTAAAGTATGAGAAAAAAACACAGCTTCGCGATAATCGGAGGCGACGCGCGTTTCACAAAGCTCTCGGAAGCTCTTGAACGCGACGGTCACAGTATCTCCGCGATTGAAACGGCAGAGAACGTCATTCTTCCCCTTCCGTTTGAATGGGACGACCAAATAATGCGGACGCTAAAGCCCTCGCAGCGTATCTTCGCCGGGCGTGTACGCCCGCTTGATATCGAGCGGGCAAAGGCAGTAAACTTACATATCCGCGACTACTTCGCGCGTGAGGAACTCGCCGTGCTGAACGCCGTAGCGACGGTAGAGGGCGCGTTAGAGATTGCAATGCGCGAAACCGCCGTAACGGTCTGGCACAGCGAGGTTCTTGTAATAGGCTTCGGACGCCTCGGGAAACTCCTAGCCCACAGGTTACACGCTATGGGCGCGAGAGTGGTTGTTTCCGCGCGAAGCTACGCGGATAAAGCGTGGATAGCCGCCTACGGTTACGAAGCCGCCGACAGCGCGAACCTAAATACCGGGCTATCGGCCTTCGACCTGATTTTCAACACAGTTCCCGCGGATATACTGGGGCGCGAACAGCTTGCCGGGATAAATCTAAACTGCCTTTGCATAGACCTCGCCTCAAAACCGGGCGGCATAGATATCAACACCGCGAGCGAACTCGGTATACGCGCTATCTGGGCGCTGTCGCTCCCGGGGCGCGTCGCTCCCGTAACAAGCAGTGAAATTATCAAGGACACGATATATCATATGTTAGATGAGGAAAACTAAAATGAACAGACCAACCGTGGGCTTTGCCCTCTGCGCTTCATACTGTACATATAAAGATGTGATTGAGGTTCTGCGCGAAACCGCAAAGCGTTTTAACGTTATCCCGATTATGTCCGGCAACGCGGCTAATACGGACACGCGCTTCGGCACAGCCGAATACTGGAGAGCTGAAATAAGGGAAGCCACGGGCAGAGAGCCGCTTACGACCTTAGCGGAGGTGGAACCCTTCGGACCCAAAAAGCTGCTTGACATCTTAGTCATAGCCCCCGCGACCGGGAATACGATAGCGAAGCTCGCCGCCGGGGTGTCTGATTCAAGCGTTTCGCTTGCGTATAAGGCGCACTTGCGGAACGCCCGCCCCGTTGTTATAGCGATATCCACTAATGACGCGCTGTCCGGCAACGCGCCGAACTTCGGGCAGTTATTAAACCGCAGAAACCACTACTTTGTCCCCTTCGGGCAGGACGACGCCATCGGGAAACCTACCTCGCTTGTCGCCGATTTCAGACAAATTCCGGACGCCGTAGCCGCCGCCCTGCGCGGGGAACAACTGCAACCTCTGCTCATATAATATAAACGGCAAGTATAAAATATTAAATAGCGGAGGTTTGAAGCAATGTTATCATACTTAATTATATGCAGAACCCAGACGCAGGCTAATCGCGCCGCGACGGTGCTTAGGACAATCGGCATAGGTGTATCGGTACTGCGTCCTCCGGCGGCGGCTTCTGCTAACGGCTGTACTCACGCCCTGCGGGTTAACGGCGAGCGCATAGCGGACGCGCTGACCGCGCTCAAAAACGGCGATTTCGACTGTTCCAAAGTCTACTTATACCGTGCCGACGGCACTATGGACGCGGTAGACATACCCGCCGAACACCCGGAGCCGCCGACGCCGACTGTAAAAGGCAGTAAGAATAACCCCCTCCCGACACGCAGACGTTAAACAAGGGCGGCACCGCGCCGCCCCCGCGCTTTGTAAAGGACGGTGAATGTAATGATTTATTTTGACAACGCCGCAACGACACTGCATAAGCCGCCCGAAGTAGCCGAGGCAATGCGCTGGGCTGTGAACAACCTGGGAAGCCCCGGACGCGGCGGTCACGACTACGCAATAACGGCGGGTGAAGCGGCGTTTGCGCTGCGGGAACTCGCCTCTAAATATTTTAACGTCGGAAGCTCCGAGCGCGTAGTGCTTACGTCAAACGCCACCCACGGCCTGAATATGGCAATAAACGCGCTCGCCCAGAAGGGCAAACGCGCCGTTATAAGCGGCTATGAGCATAACTCGGTCTACCGCCCGGTTATGAACTGCGATATGAGCGTAGTAATCGCGCAGGGGCAACTGTTTGACTCCGGCGATACGCTGGAGGCCTTTGACGCGGCTTTGAAACGTGATACCGCGCTTTGCGTCGTCAATCACGTGTCGAACGTGTTCGGCTATATTCAGCCTATAGAGCAAATCGCGGAGCTTTGCGCCGTACGCGGTATTCCGCTTGTTATTGACGCTTCACAGAGCGCGGGGGTTATAGCGCTCGATTTCACTAAACTCGGAGCCGACTATATAGCTATGCCCGGTCATAAGGGTTTATACGGACCGCAGGGAACGGGGTTATTGCTGTGTAAGGACGGTAAGGATATGAAGCCGTTTCTGTACGGCGGGAGCGGGAGCAATTCAAAGCTTATTGATATGCCGGAACTCACCCCCGACCGCTTAGAAGCGGGAACTCACAATATGCCGGGCATAGCGGGACTGTATGAGGGTCTGCGCTTCGTAATAGGTCTTGAAAACGGCAGTCCCGGGCGTGTACGCAGACACGAAAACAATTTGCTGAATATAGCCGCGGAGGGTTTATTAAAAATTCCCGGCGTGACTATTTATAAAGCGGACGCTGAAACTATGCAAACCGCCGTACTGTCGTTCACAATAGCCGGCAAAGACTGCGAAACAGCGGCGGAGGAGCTAAACCGCTTCGGCGCGGCGGTACGCGCCGGAATGCACTGCGCCCCGTTAGCGCACAAATCAGCCGGAACATACCAAACAGGCACAATCCGCGCAAGCTTCGGAGTATACAACACAGCCGAGGAAGCCCGCCGCTTCGCAGAGCTGGTGGAAATGGCCGCAAGATAGCGCGGTTTATTGCGGCTCGTAGGGGCAAGGTGCCTTGCCCCTACATAAGTACATCATATTTCAGCGCGTCGTTTGCCGTCATATACCAAAACTCATTCGGTTGCAGGGTGAATATGCCCGGCAAGCCCGCGTCCCCCGCTATGTCTATCGTTATGCGCGTTCCAATCTCCAACACCGTTTTTATACGCACTATGTCCTCGCCGTCAAGCGTATCCGCTTCGGTTTCGCCGAGTTTTACGCAGGAACCCTGGAAAATACTGTATGTTTTCGCCTCAAATATTACGCCGCCGTGTCCTAATCTTTTTATATGTAATTTTTTCATAAAAATTACCTATCGATTATTTTCATATTTGTCCTATCATAGGACAACAATAATCTAAATGTATGATAACATATATATTGTCTTTTGTCAAGACAATAATCTACATTTAGGGTGTTAATATGGCAAGAATTATTGACGGTGAGGATATGAATATGGTCGGGGGCAACGTTCGCCGGCTTCGCATAGCGAAAAAGCTAAGTCAACAAACACTGTCTGATAAACTGGAAATTTTAGCCATTTATATCTGCCGCGGGTCAATTTCGCGAATAGAGGATAAAAAACGAACGGTAACGGACATCGAGCTATACGGCCTGTCGCAGATACTGGGCGTAACGATAGACGAGCTTTTCAAATAGAAACGCCGCCGCGACAAAGTGTCACGGCGGCGGGTTTGTTGTAAGCGGGTGGCGGCGGGTTTGTTATAAAACTGTAAATAAAGCGCGGCAAACTAAAAAGTCCGTATTACGAATGTGTATGCAAAAGGTAGGGGAGTCAAGAGTCCGTCATTGCGAAGCACCGGTACGCTTACGATACGTAGAACGTTACAGGTGCGAAGCAATCCAGTGCCGGGAGGACAACATACGGACTACGTATCTTAGACTTGTACGTCAACCCTGGATTGCTTCGCCGCATATCATTAACTACGTATCGCAAGTGCGGTGGCGGCTTCGCAATGACGGGCAGGACTTTGCCCTGCCCTGCCCGCACCTCACGCGCTCTTTGCTGTATTCAAAAGCGAAGCTCCCGCGTTTTCCGGGCGAGGCAAGCCTCGCCCCTACATTTGACGGTGCGTATTTCATAGACGGTGCGTATTTCATAGGTGGCGCGCAAGCGGTTCTAAACCTCGCGCTTTGCAATATACTATAACGAATACAAACATTGTGAGGTGACCGTTATATGTCTGCGTTAACAAAAATTTCCAAATTTTCTAAATCTAAAAGGAGCGCTACATATCACCCGGGGCTTGCCCTGCTGCTTGGCGCGGGAATATCTCTTTCCCTTAGCCTTGTGCTGATGGGCGCCTGCGCCGCGCTTACGGAGGGCGGCGTCATTCCCGAAGCCGGAATGGGGCTTACTGTACTCGCCGTGAGCTTCCTCTCGTCGCTTCCGGGAGGCGCGGTGGCGGCGAAAAAATCTGCCGCCCGGAAGTTGCCGGTCGCTTTGGGTTGTGCCGCGCTGTACTATGTCTTTGTGTTTGCAATGGGACGCGTCGCTTCCGGCGAAGCCGCGCCCACGGGCTTGATACTTGGCGTACTCCCCTGCTGTCTGGCGGGTTCGGGACTGGGCGGATACCGCGCAAGCCGTATTAAAACCAGGAGACGCGCGTAAGGGCGGGTTTGTAACCCGCCCCAAAGGTTGAGCGATGTAATTATAAACGGCAAAAGCCACAGGGCGGGTTTGAAACCCGCCCCTACGAAATCGCGCCCGAGTTTTCAATCGGCTTGACAATGTACTTATCAATAACCGGGTAACACATAAATATAACGCCGAAGCCGGTGAACGAATAGAATATCAGCGGCCACGTGAATATCGTCAAGAGCGGTACCCACAAAAACACCAAAAAGAAAAAGCCGAGCGATATCGCCACAGCGACGAGGTTTCGCCAAAACCCGAGGAACACAAACATCAGCGAGTTGCGGATTATATGCATTATATTGAGATTGACCGTAACCGCCATAGTGTAAAAATAATGCCGCATTGACCAGTAAACCGCGAGCGCGACTATGCACAGCGCCCGCATTATAGCGAGGGAGGTGCCGAAGCCGGGCAGATTGCCGAGGATACCGTTCGCAAGCGAGGTGAATACAAAAATATCGAGTATCCCAAAGAACAGCCCCTGCTTGAAATTTGATAAGCCGCGCGAAAAGAAATCGGACACCCAGGAATGACGCTCCTGCGAAAAATTACGAAGTACATACGTAAGCCCCATAGTCGCGGGACCATACAGCAGCGCGGAAATAGCCAGCAAAACAATATGCGCGGCGGTAGGCAGATAGGTCAGCGGAGCTATAAGCAAACTAACGCCGGGGAAAATATCGACCACGGCCTCAGCCGTAGCCGCCGTGTTGGCGTTATAATAAGCGTTAACGTTCAGAAACGGCACTATCATTACAGGCAGGGTAAAGGCGAAGTAAATAAGGTTGACAATAATCATCTTACCGAACTTGCGCGCGATAATTTCCCAAAAAGTGACAAACCCGCTCTTTTCAGGCCCGTCGGGCAAGAGGTCGGGCTTGTCTTTATATGTGTACTTTCCAAAAAGAGCCATTGCTTTTTTAGTTAACAGTTATCAAATATCAAATATCAGATACCGCGCACGGCGCGGGGATAAACCTGTTATCTAAATCCGATTAACTGTACCCTCCCCGTCCCTAACTATCGTCTCTCGTCCCGCCGCCGAGCGGCGTATCTGATATTTGATATTTGATATTTGATATTTGTTATCTGTTATTTGTTAACTGGCACGCGGGTGTGTGCGTTGGTATACTTCGCGGAGTTCGCGGCTTACTACTTTTGAATAGACCTGGGTTGAGGAAATGTCGCTGTGGCCGAGCATAGTTTGCAGGGACTGCAAATCCGCGCCGTTTGCGAGCAGGTGCGCGGCGAAGGAGTGGCGGAGCATATGCGGCGTAATATCCTTGCGTATTCCCGCCTTTTGCTGATAGCTCTTGACAATTTTCCAGAAACCCTGGCGCGACATACGTTCGCCGTTGACGTTGACGAACAGCGGCTCGGTGCTGTTGTCGGCAATCATAAAGGGGCGCGCGCTGATTATGTAGTCGCGAAGCGCCTGTACAGCCATCGGGTACATCGGGATAATTCTAACCTTTGACGCGCCGCGGCACAGGAGCGTACCGTCGTCGAGGTTTACGTCGTTGAAGTCGAGCGTCACAAGCTCGCTGACGCGTATGCCTGTAGCGTAGAGAAGCTCCAGCATAGCGTGGTCGCGCATACATTTGAAGCCGCTTCGCCCGCCAAGCCCCGCGAACTGCCCGAAGAAGCGCCCGATTTCGTCGTCGGAGAGGATTTCCGGGAGCTTGCGCTCCTGCTTGTCAAGCAGAATGTTCTGGACGGGGTTTGCGGTAATCTCGCCTTTCAGCCGCAGAAACGAATAGAAACATTTCAGCGCGGAAACGGAGCGCGACAGCGTTGACCCGGACTTGCCGCATTTCCGAAGCCACTCAATGTAGGCGGTGATGATGTCACCGTCGGCGGTTTCCGGCATAAGGTCTTTGCGCTCCAAAAACCGCAAATACTGATTAACGTCGCAAAGATAGGACGTGCGGGTGTTCTCGGCGACGCGCTTCTCGGTCGTGAGGTAGGTTTCAAACAAGTCAGAGTTATTCATAAGTGTACGCTCCTTGTCAGTTGACGGATAGTTCCAAGATGTGAATATGCTTGAATATACAGAAATATGCAATGAATATACTGCATATAAATGCGCGGATTAAGCCAGAAACGTTGCTAAGTAGGCATCGAGCGGCACGGCGGCGGCGAGTATAGCGAGAGCCAAAGCGTAAAATATGCGCTTGCGTACAGAACCGCGGGTATCCGAAGTTTTCAAGCCGCGCAGTCTGCCGTATGAAACGCGCAAGTTTTCAGCGGCCAAAAGCAGGAACACCGGCGTAACAATAAGCGCCTGAACCCCGCCGGACAACAGCAAGCCGCCAAAGCCGTTAGACACACCGGATAGGAAAACTATGCCTGAAAAGGTTATCCCAAACGCTTTAACGGCCGCCAAAAGCGGTATCAGCGCGGTGCCGAGCGGCGTTGTCCCGAGGAAAACCGCTATCAGCGGAAACGCGGCAAATTCTACAAACCGCCGCATATACGGCTTGCTTTGGAAGCTTAAACCGTCAAGCAAGGTCGCTCCCGCCCCGGCTTTTAATGCGCTGAACACGCCTAACACTGCACCAACCGCGAAAAATGCCGCAATCACAATAAACGGAACAACTAAGCTCCCTGTAGCCGACCGCGCCCTAACCGCCGCGCCGCTCCTGTGTACGGCTCTGTACGGTATCGACGGAGTAAACGCCACGGCGGGTTTTACAGGTTCCGGCGGCTTTTCCTCAACCGGCGCGAAATTATACATCGGGTTTTTCATATTGCCGGGCGAAACAACGTTAACCGAAGCGACGTTCATAGCCTGTACCTCCAAACGGAATGTCTTGTACAGCCAGTGTATGCCGCGCTTTTGGTCATTATGACGGGTTACGTAAAACAGTAAAACGCCCGATTACGGTTAACCGTAGTGTTGTTATAATAGCACAAATCCGCCCGCTTGTCAAGTGGCTTTGTGAAGATTTTTCCTAAAAAGGCAAATCATTCGACTGACAGCTTTCGAGCTATTTCGCCGGGGGCGTCCCGGGGGCGCTACCGACGCGCTGCGGCGGGAAACCACCCCGCCCCTGCGGTGCGCTACCGACGCGCTGCGGCGCGGGAAACCACCCCGCCCCTGCGGGGGCACCCCTCCACAGAGGGGATGGGGTTTAGACGAGAGACGCGGAGTACGAAGTGGGACGGCGGTTTTGAAACCCACGTCCAAACCCACGTCCAAACCCACGTCCTCATCCCCTCTGTGGAGGGGTGCCGCCCGCAGGCGGCGGGGTGGTTTCCCGCGC
>JAISJH010000001.1 GCA_031261635.1 Oscillospiraceae bacterium | reverse complement strand
TGCGCGCTCAGGTTCGCGGTCTTACGATGGCGAGCAAAAATTCACAGGATGCTATCTCTATGGTACAAACGGCAGAGGGCGCTCTGCAAGAGAGTCACAACATCCTTCAACGTATGCGTGAGCTGTCTGTTCAATCAGCCTCCGACACTAACGAGACCTCAATCGACCGCGCGGCTTTGAACGCCGAGTTCGGCCAGCTCATTAAAGAGCTTGACGACACTGCGGACAAAACGGTTTTCAACGACCAGAAATTGCTTAACGGCGACTTCGCGAAGAATACCACCACCGCTACTACCTCGAATACCAAAGTCGGTCTTTCGTGGGCGGCGACGAAGGTCGGTGCAAGTGAAATCGACAAAACTACTGGCGCAGGCGGCTATAAAGTCACCATCACAAGTAAGCTTTCCAGTTCGCCGGTTAAAGCTGCTGCTGGTACTGTATCAATTACCATTGCTCCGGCTATGACAAGCACTGACGGTAAAGTTGGTGTTACATTCAAAGAGGGTACAGCAACACGCGCAAGCTTGAACGGCGTTTGGGACCTTAACATCTCTGACGGTCAGGCAGTTGCCACAAACCGCCGTACAGGTGAAAAAGTTTCCGCTCAGCTCGCTTCGACTGACAGCATAAATGGTGAAGCAAAACTGAAATTCGGCGAACTAGGTGAGATAACAATTTCCGGCGGTTCTGCTACTGTGCCGCTTGAAAAAAGCAACTTTACAGGATTAACCGGGCAGTTCTCTGTAAGCAATGCGGTTGATGAAAAACAAGCTGAATATATTCACGTCGCGCAAATGGGCGTTGACGAGGTTGTCCTAGAAACAGGACAAACGAATATCAACTTCGTGAACAGCGGCATAAGCGTTAAACTGAAAGATTCCATAGTCGTTAACGAAGCGGAAGGCGATAGCTCGAAAGCGGTTCAGAATGTCGCTGGAAAAGGAGTTACTACGTTCACAATTGAAGTAACCAAGACCGCCGGAAAAGCCCTTGTCGTTCAGACAGGCGCGAACGAAGGCGATAACCTTGCAATCAGTATGGAACGTATGAACAGCTACGCGCTTGGTGTGCGCGCCTCGAACATCGGGAACCGTATGGACGCGTCCGTGGCTATCACGCAGGTTAATACCGCGATTAACAGGGTATCAACCCAGCGCGCTGAACTCGGTGCTTTGCAGAACAGGTTAGAGCATAAGATTGCAAACCTCGATACTTCAGCCGAGAACCTGACAGCCGCTGAAAGCCGTATCCGCGACGTAGATATGGCTAAGGAAATGACCACGTTTATGAAAAACAACATCTTAGGTCAGGCTTCCACGGCAATGCTGGCTCAGGCAAACAGCTTACCGCAGGGCGTACTGCAACTCTTAGGGTAATATTTAGGGCTTGTGTAATATTCAAAGGCGGGGGTTGAAAAAGGCTCCCGCCTTTTTTAATTGATCATTGATAATTGCGGGGAGGGCTACGTAGGGGCGGGTTTCAAACCCGCCCTCCTCCGTCCCGCGCCGTGCGCGGGGGCAGGGCAACGCCCTGCCCGGGGTGCGCCGTCCCGGCGCGGGGGCAGGGCAACGCCCTGCCCGTGGTGCGCCCTGCGGCGCACCGTCATTGCGAAGCACCGGTAAGCCCGCGATACGTAGGACGTTACAGGTGCGAAGCAATCCAGTGCCGGGGGGAAAACATACGTATGTTACGCTCCCGGCACTGGATTGCTTCGTGCCTATACATTGTACGTATCGCAAGCCTTACGGCACTTCGCAATGACGGGCAGGGCAAAGCCCTGCCCCCGCGCGCGGCGCGTAAGACGAGGGAGGGCGGGTTTGAAACCCGCCCCTACGTAGCCCCCCGCTCCCCCGTCCAAGTCCCCGTCTCTGATATTTGATATCTGTTATTTGTTATCTGTTAACTATTCAATATTTTATATACCGCGTCCATATTTAGCGCCTCGCGCACCTCGTTGGCTAGCTTATCGTACTGCGTTTCCTTATACTCGCGGCTGTCTATTGCCTTGTAGTTTTCTAGTGTTACGCCTTTGCGGTCGGCAAGTAGCTTTGCTAACGCGGAGGCTGTTTCCGCGCTGTCGAATAGGCCGTGAATGTAGGTTCCGGCTATGTTTTCCGTGTAGGCGCCGTCCGGGATTTCCGTTTTGCCGCGTTTTACGCGGGTTAGCGGGGGGCTTTGCGTGACGCTCTCGCCCATATGGATTTCGTAGCCCTCGAAGCTTGTCCCCGAGAGCGGCGCGAAGGCCCCGGTGATGTTCTCAAAACTTCCCGTGACCTGTACGGTCGTTTTGTCGCCCTTGAAAATTGTATCTACCGGGAGTAGCCCCAAGCCTTGAATTTCGCCTCCCGCTTCTGCGAAATCCGGGTCGGAGATTGTGGTGCCAAGCATTTGATAGCCGCCGCAGATGCCGAGTACAAGCCCGCCGTTCGCGGCGTGACGTTTTATCAGCGCTTCAAGCCCGTTCTGCCGTATAATTTGCAAATCCGCCATAGTGTTCTTGCTCCCCGGGATAATCAGCAAATCGGGCTTGCCGAAGTCCTTAGCCTCGAACACGTAGCGCACCGTAAGCCCCGGGATACGCTCGAGCGGGTTGAAGTCCGTGAAATTTGAAATGCGCGGCAGACGCACTACCGCTATATCAATCACGCTGCGGCGGTTCGCGGCAAATTCTACGCGGGCAGAAACGCTGTCCTCGTCCTCGATGTCGTAGTTGCCGTAGGGGATAACGCCCAGCACGGGTTTATGGCATAAATCCTCAATCATCTTAAGCCCGGGGCGCAGGATTTCAATGTCGCCGCGGAATTTATTGATTATCAGTCCCTTGATACGCTCGCGCTCGTCCGGCTCGATAATCGCGCAGGTGCCGTACAGCGACGCGAAAACGCCGCCCTTGTCGATATCGCCGACGAGCAGGACGGGAGCGTTTGCGATTTTTGCCATTCCCATATTCACGTAGTCGTCTTTCGCAAGGTTAATCTCCGCAGGCGAACCCGCGCCCTCTATGACGATTACGTCATAATCCCGCGCCAAACTCTCGTAAGCGTCCACGACGAACGGCCGCAGTTTGAGTTTTTGTTCGTAGTAGTCCCAGGCGGGCATATCCCTGAACGGCTTGCCGTTTACGATGACCTGGCTGCCGCTGTCGCTCGTGGGTTTCAGCAGCACCGGGTTCATACGAACGTCCGGCACCGCCATAGCGGCCTCGGCCTGAACGGCCTGCGCGCGCCCTATCTCGAAGCCGTCCGGCGTGATGAATGAGTTCAGCGCCATATTCTGCGACTTGAACGGCGCGGTCTTGTAGCCGTCCCGCGCGAAAATTCTGCACAGCGCGGCCGTGATTAGGCTCTTTCCCGCGTCGGACGCGGTGCCTTGAACCATTATCGCTTTTGCCATATGTTTGTTACCTCCGTAGGTATTAGTATAGCACAATTTTCCCGTTTTGCCAATAGCTAAAAGGAAGCGGGGTAATCCCGCAACCCTCGTCCAAACTCGCGGCTCTGATATTTGATATTTGCTAACTGTTAACTGTAAAAAGGGTCTTGACAAGGGGCGGGAAAGATGTTATAATTAGCAATGTTGGTTATGCACCTGTAGCTCAGCTGGATAGAGTATCTGGCTACGAACCAGAGGGTCAGGGGTTCGAATCCCTTCAGGTGTGCCATAATTGAGAGCTGCTTGCGGCTCTCAACCTGCGCGAGTGGTGGAATTGGCAGACTCGCTAGATTCAGGTTCTAGTGTCCACTCGGACGTGCGGGTTCAAGTCCCGCCTCGCGCACCAATGCGGCGTTGAAGCCCCTGTTTTAGGGGCTTCTTTTTTTACGCGTTTTACCGCGCCCATTAAAAACGCTGCGCTTTTGTAGTGTCCCTCCCCGGCTTGACCGCTTCCGTTGCTATTTTAACTATTGACAACGGGCGTTGAATGTGGTATAATGCTTTTGGATTTAGTAAAATGGGGTATAAGGTTTTTTGCATAGGCGCGGCTTGCCCTAACGCATAGTACACATAGAAAGCATATTGACATTACATATAAGGAGCAAATCAAATGGAAAACGGCCAAAATATGTTCCTGAATTTTATTCTGGAACGCACGCAGGACGACAAGAAGGAAGCTATGGCGGAGTTTCTGAAGGAGGCTTTCAAGCCGCCGGAGGACGGTAACTTTGACCCCGGTTCTTTCCAGAAAACCAACGACATCATAATGTCTATGATGACCGAGGAGGGCGCCGAGGAAATGCGGAAAATGATGGCTCCTCCCGATATGGGCGATTATGACGAGACGCTGGAGCAGAAAAATTGGCTCGAGCAGCCTAACCGTCTTAAGTGGAAAGATAATTCGCCCGCGGTGTCCGCTGACGAGATGCGCTCCGCTTTCGCCTGTTCAAAAAGAGCCGACGGAATGAAGTGCGAGTGTTGGAACACGCACTGTCAATTCTACGGAAATTGCCGGAAATGCATAGTTTTCCATTTGGCTCTGAAACAATTCCCGACGTGCCAACGCGCGTCGCTGGGCGATTTGGAGGAACATTACATCGTATTTAGCCGCGATAAATAAGCACATACCGCCCGAGTACACAGACCGATTATTTATCTTGAAAGGAAATACTTAAAATGCAAGAAGAAATTAACATACTGGCACAGCCGAACAGATTCAAATGGCGGGATAATCCCCCAAGCGTTAAGCCGGGGGAAATGCGCGCGGCAATGGCCTGCGCCGGCAAGGCAGACCAGCTCGAGTGCGATTGCTGGAATACCAAGTGTCCGCACCACGGCGATTGCCGCAAATGCGTCGTGTACGAAATGTGCCTGAAACAGCTGCCGACGTGTCAGCGCGACTTATTCGAGGAATTGAAGGAACATCATAAGACGTATAGCCGCGCAAGTTAACGCGGAAAATGATATCGCCGGGTACGGTTCAAGTGACGTACCCGGCGGTGTTTTTGTTTGCGCGGATAATGACCTTGCCGTATTTTTCACGTTTTTCGTGAATCATTTCAAGTGCTTTATCCAGTTCGTTGAACGTAAAACGGTGCGTGATTATATCGTCGAATTGCAATTCGTTAATATTTTCAAGCGCATAATGCCAATCAATGGGATAACTAGAGTTCCAGGAGCCTTTTAG
>JAISJH010000074.1 GCA_031261635.1 Oscillospiraceae bacterium | reverse complement strand
GGCGCGGGGTGGTTTCCCCCGCAGGGCGCAACCCCCGTCCAATCCATCGTCTCTGATATTTGATATTTGATATCTGATAACTGAACCATCGTCTCTGATATCTGATATTTGATATCTGTTAACTGACAGGTGGCGGCGTGTACATTAGGCCCGGGTCGGGTGTGATTACAACCACGTCGGGGTTATCGTTATAGTCCGGGGAAACGGCAACCGGCGGCGGGGGCGTTTCGAGCGGTACTGGGGCGGGGGCGGGGTCAGCACCCGGCGCGGGCGAATTTGCCGCCGGCTTCGGCGTTGAGGAGGAGGGCTTCGGCGTTGAACTTGTTCCGCCTGAGCCTATCCAGTTAGTCGGGAAGTCGCCGTTTGTGGCGTAGGCCTTGCCCTTGGCGTCGCGGGTTATGACGTTTATGTGGCGCTCGGTTATTTCAGTATTATACGGGTTTAGCTTCTCGTTTAACATTTTGAGCCATTCGTCAACATAGACCATACAGCCGCTTATGCCGTTGAGGTAGTCGTTAGTATTAGCGGGCATAGTTAGAAACTCAATGTTAGAGGTATCCATACCCATAAGCTCCCCGGCGTACCAGGCTATATTGCCGACTGTTAAGTCAGTCTTAACGTTCTCGGCGAAGATTTTCGCGAAATCGTTTACTTTGAGCAGGTTTTCCGGCCTGAAGGCCTGTTTCGCAATAGCCGTGAAAAGGTCGTGCTGAACGCCTATGCGCGTTATATCGGCTCCGGCGTAGGTTGCGCGGAAACGCGCGACTTTCATAGCGTCCGTACCGTTAAGATGGTGGAAGCCTTTGGAAATGTGGATACTAAGGTGCTGGTCGGGGTCCTCGTAGTTCATATTGGTAGGAACGGTGAAGTCCACGCCGCCTATCGTATCGACTATTTTAGAGAACGCTTTAAGACTTATAAGGAAATAGCTGTCGGGAGTAAAGCCCAGAAAATCCTTAGCGTGTTTTTCAAGGCTCTCCTCCTGCGTTATTTTATAGTGCTTCGAGCCGCTGTAGACCATAGTGCTGGCTTTTTTGACCTGCCAGGGAACGTTTACGATAGTGTCGCGCGGTATGCTGATTAGCGTGAGCTTCTTAGCCTCCATATCATACGCGCCCGCCATAATCGTGTCGGTATTGCCCGTGCCGTCGTCCTCGCCTGCGATTATGAAGGTGAACATTTTCTCGTTTCGCCCGGAAGCGTTCGCGCCCTCCGACGGCGAGGCCTCGGGACTGCCGCTTGCGGGGGGTAGAGGCGTTTCGCCCGGCGCGGGTGTATGCGTTTCCAGTTCGCCGAAGTTCATACTGGGCGGCCGTATGCTCCGTATAGCCAAAAACGCGAAAACCGCGACTATAACGACGATACCGAGTATAACGGAGCGGCGAATCAGCTTCTTTTTCTGGTGAGCCGATATTAGCGCGTCAATCTCCGCCTGTTCGTCGTCTGTGGGTTCGCTGTCCTCGGAATTAGGGTTATAGAGCTTTATGTCGTCGTCGGCCTTAGGCGTTTCCTCACGGTCAACGGGCTTCTGGCTGAATAGTTTCATCTGTGGTTTCTCCTATGATTGTTGTATTGGGACGCTTAGGGCGCGTGGTAGGCAGCGCGTTTAGAACGCGTATTCAACGGCACAGGGTCAAGAGTCCGTCATTGCGAGCCGCGGTAAGCTCGCGATACGTAGGATTGAAACCGGCGCGGCAATCCAGTGCCGGGAGCGTAACATACGCCTTACGTGCCTACGTATCGCAGGGTGCTACGTCAACCCTGGATTGCTTCGCCGCATATCATTGCTACGTATCGCAAGTGCGGAGGCGGCTTCGCAATGACGGGGGCTGGGCTTCGCCGATAGGGGCGGGGGAATATGCGGTATACCGTGTTGCGCGGTACCGTACTCACCACCGCACTCACCACCGCACTCACCACCGCACTCACCACCGCGCCTCACCCGTAATAATCCAGCGCGTCCTGCGAATAGGTTACTATTACGCTGTCGTTTTCTTTTAGCGGCAGGAGGTTTATTTCTAGCGCGTAGCGCATAGCGGCGCGGAGGTCGCTTCTCGCGAGTTTTCGTAGCTTATCGGCCTCCGGGTAGTCGCGCGTGTCGTCCGTAGCGTCCGCTAAGTAGGTTATAAGCTCCAGGTCGGTCATAGCGGCGCGGCCTGTTGTGTGCCAGCGTATGGCGTTACGAACGTTTTCATTAACCCCGAAGTGCTGATATGAAAATTCCGCGCCTGTGAAAGAATGTAGAACCTTATTGCCCTCCGTCAGCGCGCCGGAACTCTCAAATCCGGGAATAAGTGACATTATATCATATTCTTCGCAAAATTGCAACTGTTTTGTTACATCTTTGTTTTTTGTGCAGTCGTGAAGCAGGGCGGCGGTTCGGGCGTCGTCAACGTCTACGCCCCAACGCTCCGCGAGTTCGACTGCGGCTCGCTCGACGGCTAAAACGTGAGGAATACGCTTATCGTCCAGAAGCGTGAGCGCCTCCGCGCGTAGCCAGTCCCAGTCCGGCAGGGCCTTATATAGTCTGTGCCTGATTATGTAGGCGTATACCAAAGGATTCAAAAACGGCAAACCCCCGCGTTTAGGCAAAAGCTCCCGAAGCTCCGTGGAACTGACGGGCAGGACTAACCTGTCATATACCTCAAAATTAACGTTGCCGCGAAGCCACTCGTAGTCGTACCACTTGGGCAGATAATCGTACATATCCGTTCCGATTGCAAGAGTAAAGCGCGCGCCGGGATACAGGGTCTGCAATTCGCGAACCGTATCGGCGGTATAGCTTTTACCGGACTTAGAAATCTCAATATCGGAAACAACGCAGGAGGGAAACGCCAGACGGCACAGCTCCAAACGCTCCAGAGCCGTAGCCGAATTAACCCCCAGCTCCTTATGTGGCGGCTGACCGTTAGGAATAACCAACGTAAATTGTTCACTATTCACTGTTAATTGTTCACTGTATTGGCTATGCCCTAGGTGCGGCGGGTCGAAAGTGCCGCCGAATACGCGTATGATTTTAGCAGAGGTTAGATTGCGAATGGCCTTGCCCCTGTGTGACAGCGAGTTGCGCGTATCGGGCGTGAGTTCCGCCATAGTATTAGCGTGTCCGTCGGGAATAAAAACCGGGTCGTAGCCGAAGCCGCCGGAGCCGCGCGGCGCAAGCGCGATAGTGCCGTCATTTTCGCCGCGCGTTATAATAAACCGTCCGTCCGGGTAGGCGATAGCGATAGCTGAAACGTATTTAGCGGAGCGGTCGGAAGCGTCCAAAAGCTCCGCCAAAAGCTTACTATTGCGCTCGAGGTCATTTGCGCCGTAGCGTGAGGAATACACGCCGGGGCGGCCGCCGAGAGCCGTAACGCAAAGCCCGCTGTCGTCCGCTATGCAGGGCTGACCCGTAGCCAAAACGCCCGCCTTGGCTTTCAAAAGGGCGTTAGCCTCAAACGTTTCGCCGTCCTCAACCACGTCAAGCGAGAGCGGCTCAACATCAAGCCCCATCTCACGAAACTGCCGGAGTTTCCCCTCATTGGTAGAAACTAAACGAAACTGAGCCAAATATTTGATATTTGATATTTGATAACTGTTATTTGAACCCTCACTGTACAATTGCATTGGCAAAATCCTCCGCGTCGAATTGTATTAAATCGTCCTGCTTCTCGCCTGTGCCTACGTAGACTACGGGAATTTTCAATTGTTCCGCAATTGCGATGACAATGCCGCCCTTAGCCGTTCCGTCAAGTTTTGTCAGCACAACACCCGTGACCGTAGCGGTTTTTGAAAATTCCTTAGCCTGGAACAGCCCGTTCTGCCCGGTAACCGCGTCGATTACAAGGAGCGTCTGCCGCGCGGCTTCGGGAGCCTCACGCGTTATAACGCGGTCGATTTTTTCAAGCTCTTTCATAAGGTTTGATTTATTATGGAGCCGCCCGGCGGTGTCGCAGATTACAACGTCGCAGCCGCGGGCTTTTGCGGCGGCTATAGCGTCGTAGATAACTGCGGCGGGGTCGCCGCCCTCCTTGCCGCGCACTATTTCGCAGTTTGCGCGTTTAGCCCAGATTTCGAGCTGGTCTGCGGCCGCCGCGCGGAACGTGTCGCCGGCGGCGAGGAGTACGCGCTTGCCCTCGGATACGTAGTTTGCCGCCAGTTTGCCGATTGTCGTGGTTTTGCCTACTCCGTTGACACCGACCATTAGGATAATTTGCATTGTCGGGGACGCGCAACCGGGCGAGGCAAGCCTCGCCCCTACAGGG
The DNA here is from genome assembly GCA_031261635.1 of Oscillospiraceae bacterium. Taxonomy (GTDB): domain Bacteria; phylum Bacillota; class Clostridia; order Oscillospirales; family Oscillospiraceae; genus JAISJH01. The sequence continues at coordinate 3,739 of JAISJH010000074.1, read as the reverse complement.
GTTTCGGCATCAAATGTCGGGGCGAGGGTTGCCTCGCCCGGTTGCGGGAACGCCGCGGCTATCAGCTTTGCGAGTTCCGCTTTTATCTCCTCGGCTCCTCGCAGGCCTTTTGCCTTTACTATTTCGCGAAGCTCCGCTACTACGCGGCTCGCGAAATCCGCTCCCGCGTCCGATAGTATCAGGCGCTCCTCCAGGTCGTCAAAGAACTCGTCGTTTGCCCCCGTGAACGCGTCGAAGGCTCCACGTAGCGAGGTTGCGACGTTAGTTGTCGTCTTAGTCAGGCTCGCCTTGATTTTCTCGAAGAATTTCATTTTCAGCTTCCTCCAAATCTACACTTAGTACGGTTGAAACACCGTTTTGCATAGTCACTCCGTAAAGCACGTCGCACTGCTCCATTGTCCCGCGCCGGTGCGTTATAATAAGGAACTGCGTAGTAGCCGACATACGCTTGCAATAGGCGGCGAAGCGGCGCACGTTCTCCTCGTCAAGCGCGGATTCTATCTCGTCAAGCACGCAAAACGGCGTAGGACGCACCCGCATTATAGCGAAGTACAGCGCGATAGCCACAAAGGCGCGTTCGCCGCCGGACAGCAGCGACAAGGTGCGGAAGGTCTTACCCGGCGGCTGTGCTTTTATCTCTACGCCGCAGTTCAGCGGGTCGTTTTCGTCCTCCAGTATCAGTTCCGCCCTGCCGCCGCCGAATAGTTCCACAAAGATTATCTTGAACTCCTCGTTAATCCGCGCAAATTCCGTCAGAAAGATTTTTTCCATCTCGGCGGTAATATCGCGTATAACGCGCTGTAATTCGTTCTTAGCTTGCTGAATATCAGTCCGCTGTTCTGACAGGAACACGTAGCGGCTATTGACGCGCTCGTATTCCTCAATCGCCCCGATATTCGGCACTCCTAAGCGCCCTATTTCGCGCTTGATTTCCTGAATCTGCCGCGTTGCCTTCGTTACTCCGTCAGGCAGTTCCGTTCGTATTTTAGCGGCTCCCGTGGGCGACAGCTCGTAGCTGTCCCAGAGCTTGTCGGTTATTTGCTTTTCCTCCATTTCAGCTTGCAGTTTCTTTTGCTGTAACTGGGCGAACTCGCGCTCGGCGTTTTGAATTTCGCGGTTAACGTCCTGCGAATCGCGCTCCGCCTTATTGCGTCTGCCTTCAAGCTCTATTTTTTCACCCAGAACCTTTTGTAATTTTTCACGCTGCGCCCCGATGTTTTCACGGATTGCGCCGGAATTGTCGGACTTGCCGGCAATCTGTTCCTCTAGCTGTTTATTTTTGCTTTGTATAGCTTCAATTTCAGAGGCTTTTAATTTTTCACGCTCCCCGGCTTCAAGCTTTTCGTCGCGAAGCTGCGTCTCGGCTTCGGCAAGCCGCGTTCTAGCGGCGTTTAGTTCGGCGAGTAGGCGTGCGAGGTCCTCGCGCTTAGTCTGTCGTTCGCCGTTGATTGCGTCAAGCTGGTATTTTGACTCTGAAAATTCACGCTCGGCGGCCTGAAAGTCAATTGTAGCCTGTCTTAGCGTGTTTTCAAGCTTCGCTTCCTTACCCGCGAGCGTTTCAGCTTCGCCGGAGCGTGACAAAACGCCGCCGGAACGGTTTACCGAGCCGCCGGTAAGCGAGCCGCCGGGGTTAACAAGCTGTCCGTCAAGCGTGACAATACGAAGCCGCCCGCTGTTACGCCGCGATAAGTCTATAGCGTCGTCAATAGTGTCAACGACTACCGTTCTGCCCAGCAGATTGCGAACAATCTCGCCGTATTTCTCGTCATAGCGAACATAATCGCTCGCGAGACTGTCAAAATTTATCGTGTTCCCGCGTATAACGTTCAGCGGCAGGAACGTTGCGCGTCCCCCGTCCCGCTCTTTTAAGAGGTTGATAGCCGATTTGGCACAGGCCTCGTCGTCCACAACTATATGCTGAAGCGCGCCTCCGAGGGCAATTTCAATCGCCGTGGCGTACTTAGCGTCTACTTTTATAAGGTCGCTTACGGTGCCGTGTATCCCGCGCAGAAGTCTGCGGCTCCCCTCCTGGAGGACTATACGGACAGCGCGGGGAAAGCCCTCGTGCTGCTGCTCCATATCGCGCAGAACGTTTATACGGCTTTTCAGTTGCTGAAGCTCCGTCTCTGCGTCGCGTCGCGTATTGAACAGCGTATCGCGCTTTGTTTCGCGGGCGTTTGAGCGCAGTTCGTAGCCCCGCGCCTGGTTGCCGAGTTCGTCAAGGACGCGGTTTGCGTCGTTAGTTTCAGCTTCAAGCTTTTCAATCTCCGCCGATAGCTCCTCAATCCGCGAATGGATAGCCGCGAGTTTTTGCTCGTCGCGCTCTGACGAGCCTCCTCGCTCTATGCGCTGAATGTTATCAATACCCGCCTCCACGGCGGCGCGAAGCGCGGCAATCTCCGTTTCGCGAAGCGCCGTTTCGCCCTCTAAACGCGAGATTTCAGCGCGTACACTGTCGGCTTGATTGTCCTTGCCGCGCATTTGTTCTGAAAAATCGTCCGCGTTTTTATATAGGGTATCAAGCCTGTCCTTAGCGCCCTGTATCTTTATCTCCGCTTCCTCATAATCGGCGTTTAAGCGCAGATTTTTTATTTTGAGGTTGTCAAGCTGTTCAAGCCAGAGCGATACTTCAAGCAGACGCAGTTCGTCCCGCAGTAGCAAATAACGCTTGGCGGTTTCAGCCTGTTCGCGGAGCGGCGTGACCTGCAATTCAAGCTCGTCAATTTTATCCTTTGCGCGTAAAAGCTCGTCGTCCGTGCGGTTTAGTTTTGATTCGGCCTCTTTTTTGCGGTGCCGGAAGCGCGATATTCCCGCCGCCTCCTCAAAGACCTCGCGCCTGTCCTCCGACTTCGCCGAGAGGATTTCGTCCACGCGCCCCTGCCCGATTAGCGAGTAGCCGTCGCGCCCGAGGCCAGTGTCATACAGCAGCTCCGTAACGTCCTTTGCCCGCACGAGCCGCTTGTTGATATAATGCTCGCTCTCGCCGGAACGGTAAAACCTGCGCGTGAGCGTCAGTTCGTCCGAATCAAGCGGAAAATCGCGGCGGCTGTTGTCAAGAATTAGCGAAACCTGCGCCAAGCCCGCTTTGCCGGCTTTAGAACCCTTGATGTCGGAGATGATATCCTCCATCTTGCCGCCGCGCAACTGTTTAACGCGCTGCTCGCCAAGGCACCACGAAAGAGAGTCCGATATATTAGACTTACCGCTGCCGTTCGGACCGACAATAGCGGTAATGGGCTTGTCAAATTCAAGCCGCGTCTTTTCCGGGAACGATTTGAACCCGTGAATCTCAAGCGCTTTCAAATACATAACGCCTTATTATAGCACAAACTTCCGCAGGTTGCAAGAGAGATTGTGGGCAAATAACAGATAACAGATAACAGATAACAGATATCAAATATCAAATATCAGAGACGGAGGTTTGGACGGGGGTTGCGCCCTGCGGGGATACCCCCCGCCGCTGAGGCGGCACCCCCCTCTAAAGAGGGGGGCTTTGGAGGGCTTGGACGGGGGTTACGGAGGTACGCCGCGCACGGCGCGGGGTGAAGCGGGGGCGAAGGCAGGGCTTGCCCTGCCCAGCCCGTCATTGCGAAGCACCGGTAAGCCCGCGATACGTAGAACGTTACAGGTGCGAAGCAATCCAGTGCCGGGGGGACAACATACGTATGTTACGCTCCCGGCACTGGATTGCTTCGTGCCTATACGTTGTACGTATCGCAAGCCTTGCGGCACTTCGCAA
>JAISJH010000007.1 GCA_031261635.1 Oscillospiraceae bacterium | reverse complement strand
TCTGTCTAATTGCTTCGAAAAGCAGTATAGCGCAGGCGTTAGAAGCGTTGAGCGAGCTTATTTTGCCTTTCAGCGGGATAGCCGCTTTGAAGTCGCAGTTTTCGGCGACGAGCTGGCGCAGACCTTCGCCCTCGCTTCCTATGACAATCGCGGAGGGGAGCGTGAAGTCGCAGTCCCAGAGCGGGGTTTCGGAGGAGCCTTCGGCGGCGGTAATCCACAGCCCGGCGGCTTTGAGTTCCTTTATCGCGGAACTCAGGTTAGCAACCCTCGCAACGGGCAGGTGGCTTATCGCCCCCGCCGAGGCTTTTTCAACTATCGCGCTTGAAAAGCCTGCACTGCGGCGTTTCGGGATTATCACGCCGTGCGCTCCGGCACATTCCGCGCTTCTGATAATCGCGCCGAGGTTATGGGGGTCGGTCACTTCGTCGCAGATAACGATAAGCGGCGGCTCGCCGCGAAGCTCCGCAAGCGCGAGAATATCGGAAATCTCGGAATATGTGAACTCCGGAACGATAGCGATAACGCCCTGGTGAGCGTGAGTGCGGCTCATAGCGTCAAGCCGCCTGCGGTCGACGTTTGAAACTACGGCTCCCTGCGCGCGCGCGGTAGAGGCGATATGCGACAGGGCGCGGTCCTGCGCTCCGCCGTCGAATTTCGCTATGTAGACTTTATCGAGAACGCGCCCGCCCTTGAGAGCCTCAAGCACGGCATTGCGCCCCTCAATTTGTTCGTAAGTGTTAGATTCAGTGTTCATTGGTTCTCCCTATAGGCTGAAAGATTTTAGGCGCGGGTGCGGCCGGGGTGGTTGTTGGTTCGCCGCGTTGTTTGCGCCATTCGCGGAGAGGAGCTAAACGCCTGTCAGTATAGTCAACCCGGCGGTTGAGCAGGGTTATTTTGTCCGGGGTCATATGAGTTTTCAGGAATTCATCGAATGTGTGTCCGCGCGGGCTGTAAGTGTCGTTCATCTAGTTCTCCCTGCTGACAGGCTGAGGGTTGTATGGTGCGGGTATAGGCTGATAGATTATTTGTTTGTGTTGTTCGCGCCATTTGAGCCGAATGTCTATGCGTTTAATCATTTGTTCCGCCCGACGTTCATTTAGAACAAATCGTTCGGGATTGAGTTGTTTCAGATGTTCCATAACATCTGTGCCGCTCGGGCTAATGTATGTGTCGTTCACCTTGATTGCTCCTTTCGAGTTGTTCTTTCAAACGTCTTTTAGCTGTTTCAATTTCCGGTGGAGGTGTTTTTTGAGATTTTTTTGTAAAATGGTGAAGCATAAGAAAACTTCCGTTTATCCACGCGATGAAAAATATGCGTTCGTTAATTGGTCGCAGTTCCCATATTGCGCCGTCAATATGTTTGATATAAGGCATACCGGCTTTTGTTCCAAAAGAGCGCAATATGGCTAAATATTGTTGAGTTTTATCATAGTTTATGCGGCTGTTTTTGTCCTCTTTTGCGTTTAATTCGTCAAGGTACTCTTTGACAGGTTTCCTGCCTCGGTTGTCCTCGTAGTATTCTATCGTATACACGTACTATGCCCTCGCTCATATGTAAATATGCCACGTCAAAACCCCGCGTGCGGGGGCGATTGCTCGCCCCCGGCGTACTAAGCGTCCAAACTCCCGTAATTGTTAACTGTTAACTGTTCACTGTTAATTGCCAAGGTAGCCTTTTAGCGCGTCGACTTTATCGAGTTTTTCCCAGGGGAGGTCTAGGTCGTTGCGGCCGAAATGGCCGTAGGCTGCGGTGTTGCGGTAGAGCGGGCGTTTCAAATCGAGGTAGCGGATAATCGCCGCGGGGCGGAGGTCGAATTCTTTCAGAACGATGTCGCGGAGTTCAACGTCGGAGAGTTTCCCAGTGCCTTTGGTTTCAATCAGCACGGAAACGGGGGCGGCGACGCCGATAGCGTAGGCAAGCTCAATCTGGCAGCTGCTGGCAAGTCCTGCCGCGACGATGTTTTTCGCGATATAGCGCGCCATATACGCCGCCGAACGGTCAACCTTTGTCGGGTCCTTGCCGCTGAACGCTCCGCCGCCGTGGGAGGCGTAGCCGCCGTAGGTGTCGACGATAATCTTGCGTCCGGTAAGACCGCTGTCGCCTACGGGACCGCCGATAACGAAGCGTCCGGTCGGGTTAATGAAGTATTTGGTGTTTTCGTCGAGAAGCGGCAGGGTCGGCTTGATAACCTGCTCGATAATGGCGGTGCGAAGCTCCTGTTCGAGGATATTCGGGTCGTGCTGGGTGGAGATTACTACGGTGTCGATACGTTCCGGCTTGCCGTTATCGCCGTATTGTACGGTGACCTGTGCTTTGCCGTCCGGGCGCACCCAGTCGAGTTTGCGGTTCTTGCGGACTTCGGCGAGTTTGCGCGTGAGAGCGTGAGCGTAGGCGATAGGCGCGGGCATAAGTTCGGGTGTTTCGTCGCAGGCAAAGCCGAACATCATTCCCTGGTCTCCGGCTCCGATGAGGTCATCGGCGTCCTTGCCGCCCTCGCGGGTTTCGAGAGCCGCGTTGACGCCTTGGGCAATGTCGGCGGACTGTTCGTCAAGCGTGACAAGAACGGCGCAGGAGCGAGCGTCAAAGCCGTATTCGGGGTTAGTGTAGCCGATTTCCTTGACGGTCTTGCGGACTACGGAGGGAATGTCAACGTAGCAGTCGGCGGAAACTTCGCCCATAACGAGAACCATTCCGGTAGTGGTGATGACTTCGCAGGCAACGTGAGCGTTGGGGTCCTTGGAGAGGAAATCGTCAAGGATAGCGTCGGAAATCTGGTCGCAGATTTTGTCGGGGTGTCCCTCAGTGACGGACTCGGAAGTGAAATAGCGCATTGTGTGGTCTCCTTGTATATGTAAAGTTTGTGAGTTAAGCGAAAATAGGGGGTGGATGGCTTTGAGGAAGCCTCCCCCGTCCGTTCCCCGTCCCGGTGCCGCGCACCGTCATTGCGAGCCGCGCGAAGCAATCCAAGTTCAGTT
>JAISJH010000082.1 GCA_031261635.1 Oscillospiraceae bacterium | reverse complement strand
GCCGCAGTCCGCAGATACGTATGTTACGCTCCCGGCACTGGATTGCCGCGCGCCTGGACGCCCTACGTATCGCAAGTGCGGCGGCGCTCGCAATGACGGACTTTTGCGCTTTTCGCGTTTTCAATACAGCCGTTTATAATAAAGTTTCCCCGGCAACTTTACCGCGCCTGATTATTCGCGGCTATTATCTCGTCTACCGTTATGTTCGGGTTGCGGTATCTGTAGCGCGTTGGCTCGTTTGGCATATAGAGCGCGGCGTTTGGGCAATTTTGCAGGCAGGCCATACAGCCCTCGCAGCTATCGGCGAATTTGAATAGGGGTATGCCGTTCGCGTCGCGCTCGGTTTCGCTTATGGTGTAGTTTGCTACCGGGCAGACTTTCATACAGGTTCCGCAGGCCGTACAGTTTTTGCGCCAGCGGTAAGTAAGCGCCTGGCTATGCCACGGAGCCGGGTCAAAGGGTTCGCCGCCGGGTTTGAAGCCGCGTATCTCTTTTAAGCGTATCGCGGCGGCTATACGCTCAATGTCGCTTGAAACGTCTACCGCAACGGGCTGAACGTCCGGGTTAAACGGCAGATAATTTGACCAGGTTTCGATTGTGTAAACGTTGTCGAACGCGGCAAGTGTAGCCAGAACGCCGCCGATATCGCCCGGCTCGCCGCCGTGAGCCGCTATGGCGAACGTGTATCCCGCGTTTAGCCGGACGCGGCGCAGGAAGCGCGTGACAATAGCCGGAACGTTAGCCGCGTACACGGGAAAAATTACGCCGATAACATCATCTGAAACCTCCGCGGTAGCGCCCTCCAGCGGTATCGAGCGGAGCTGTGCGCCGAGTTCCGCCCCGAGCCGCTTCGCGATATCAAGACTGTTGCCCGTGGCGGTGAAATAGAATAGCGTCATTATATAAGCCTCCTATGAATTTTTATCAAGCGTACCATAATCGGAGGGTCTTGTCAAGCCCCCTTGCATAATGCTTGGGTTTGTGATATACTATAAAAAATCAACTCTAAGGGAGAACGTTATATGAACATTTGGCACGAAATTTCACCGTCGCGTATCAGCCGTGAGGATTTTATCGCGGTTATTGAAATCAGCAAGGGGAGCAAGACGAAATACGAGCTTGACAAGGAAACGGGTATGATTATCCTTGACCGGGTGTTGCATACCTCGACGCATTATCCCGCGAACTACGGCTTTATCCCGCGCACCTTTGCCGAGGACGGCGACCCGCTTGACGTGCTTGTGCTGTGTTCCGAGGATATTTACCCTATGTCGCTGATACGCTGTTATCCGATAGGGGTAATATCTATGATTGACAGCGGCGAACTGGACGACAAGATTATCGCGATACCGTTCAGCGACCCGAATTATAATCAGTATACCGATATCTCGCAGCTCCCGCAGCACGTTTTCAACGAGATGTCGCACTTTTTCTCGGTCTATAAAATGCTCGAACACAAGGAAACGTCAATAGACAAGGTGCAGGATATGACTGCCGCCCTGCGGATAATAGACAAATCAATGAAACGCTACGACGAAAAATACGGGGCAAAACCCTCCGCGCCAAGACGCAGAAAAACCGACGCTAACGACTGATTGCGTTACATAAATGTTGTAGGGGCGCGGTTTATCGCGCCCTTATGAAAAGGTTTTTATTATGAAAAAAACTATTTTTACCATTTTCGCGCTTATTTACACGCTCGTCACTTTGGTCGCCTGCTCAAACGAGCAACAAATAACCGCCGAACAAGCGCCGCCGAGCGTCCAAGCTGTAGAAACCGCACAGGCTACGGAAACGCCGGAACCAACGCCTACGCCAAGCCCTACACCAAGCCCCGCGCAATATATCTATCCTCCGGTTATAACTACCCCTAAGCCCACTGAACCAACCCCAACGCCCGAGCCGGTTGACGGTACTATCCGGGTTATGGTTGCCGCGCCTAAAGCCGACATTTTCATTGACGGCAAGCTGGTTAACGAAGGTAACAACAGTTCAGCGGGAGACAACGGATACGGGTTTTACAGGCACTATGTGAACGCTACATTCGATAACATTTCAGCGGGAGAACACGAACTCCGCGTTGTCTGCCCCGACCACCTAGACTATACGGAAACAATATTCGTCAACGGCGACAAACCATACTTTATCTATCCCACGCCTGAATCCGAAGATTATTATATAATAAATCCTGATTATGAATATATTGGAGAAGAAGTCGGCGCAAACGAAATGGGTTATGAGGAATACATTTATGAAACCGTTAACGATGGTATCTTACTTGGTCATCGTGAACTTACTTATTTTAGTATACGGGCTGAAGTAAACGACCGCCCGTATCTCTCCCCGCCAACAAGTGTAACCGTTCACATAACCCTCAAAACCACTGAATGGCTCACGGCGGAAACCCTCGCCGCCGAACAGGAAAAGTTTTTCGTATGGTTTACAGAGGCGGGCTTCGACCGCGATAGTCCTATATACACGTATGAATGGTCTTGGGGCTGGTGAATGGGTTAGGCTTGTAGGGACGGGGCTTCTCCCTGCTCTGTCCCGCGCACGGCGCGGGGGAGGGCGGGTTTGAAACCCGCCCCTACGAAAGGGTTCGTCCAAATCGCCCCCCGCAACCCACGTCCAAATCCTCGTCTCTGATATTTGATATTTGATAACTGTTAACTAAAAAAACGTGGGTGAAATATATGGCTATACCTATAATAATTCTTGCGGGCGGGAAAAGCAGCCGTATGGGGCGCGATAAGCTTTCGCTGCCGTATGGGGGGAGTACGCTGCTTGCGCGGCGGGTTAGCGAGTTTACCGCTTGTTTTCCTTTGGTTTATTTGAGCGTGGCGGCTGAAAACGCTTATAGTGAAATCGACTGCGCGCGGGTTGTTGATGAGGTTCGGAACCTCGGGCCTATGGGGGCGCTGTACAGCGCCTTGCGGCAACTGCCGGACGCGCCGGGGCTTATGCTTTGCGCGGGCGATATGCCCTACGCGGGGGCGGAGGCGGCGCGTGACCTATTAAAATTTGCCGAAGCGCGGGACTATGACGCGGTTTGGGCGGAGCCTACTTTCGCCTATTACGCGAAGTCGGTTCTGCCGCTTGTGGAGGCGCGTATCGCCGCCGGGAATTATAAGCTGCGGTCGCTGTTCCCGGAACTGAACAGCGCACGCTTCGAGCTTCCGAAGCACGCGCTGTTCAACGTGAACACGCCGGAGGATTACGCGAGATTGTCGTAGCTCCCGTCCCCGCGCCCTAATTATCAATTATCAATTGTCAATCGCCTAATCGCTTTTTCATTACGCGCTCGTTGAACGGTTTCAGCCCTATCGCGAAAATCGCTACGGCTATAAAGACCGGGATAATTGTTAGGGTGAATAGCGAGGCGTGGCTTGTGCGGGCTATTACGAAGCCGCCTATTGTCGGACCTATGAAGTAGCCAAAATCCATACCGAAGTAGTTTGTGTTGCTTGCGACACCGCGCCTCGGGGCGGCTACCGAGCGCATACACATTGTTTGCAGCGCGGGCTGTGCCGAGCCGTAGCCTATCGCCGCTAGAGCGGCTCCCACAAGCACCTGCCCGAGCATGCGGCTCGTCCCCGTTATCAGGAACGACGCGGCGAACAGTACCGAACTCGGGAAAAATATTTTTGCCGTGCCGTATTTATCGACGAGCCGCCCGCAAAGCGGTCTTGCCGCAAGTATCGCGATTGCGTAAACCGTGAAAAACAGCCCGATGTTGCCTATGCCCTGCTCCCGCGCAAAGGGTTCCATAAAAATCGTGTACATTATCCCCGCGATTGAGTAAAATGTCACTACGACGGCGGGTAAAATCGCTTCTGTAGCGATAATATTTTTGTACCATTTCCCGAGTGACTGCAATTCCGCGCCGGTGAGCGGCTTGTAGGGCATAATCAGGCAGGGGATAATTGAAATCAGCATACAGGCCGCCGCTACGGAGAATACAATTGTGTAACCCGCAGTCGTACTCGCGAACAGTGTTTCGCCCCAGGCGCGGAGGCTTATTCCGAGGCTCGGGGCGATTGCCGTGGCTACCGCGCCGCCTACGCCGAATAGTCCCAGCCCCGAACCCAATTTTTCCGGCGGCAGACTGTCGCTCGCAAGCGTCATATTAAGCGAGCCGATAAACGCAAACTGTACGCCGTGCAAAATCCGCGCCGTGACAAACAGCGGGATACCGTTCGACAGCGCGTAGATAACGTTAACCACGCAGCCGAGCGCATAGGCGGCAAGCATTATGTATTTCTTATTGAGCTTAGTTATAGCGGGGCCGGAAAAGGGGCGCACGGCAAACGCGACGCCAAAATAAAGCCCCGATATAACGCCAATCATAACGCTGTCTGCGCCAAGCACTCCCGCATACGTGGCAACCAGCGGATTAACGATAAACTGCGACACGCAAAGCATAAAGTTAGCGATAAACGCGCAGGTATACATTTTGTTCCAAATCCTGGAGACAGGTGAATTTTTCATATATGTATTATAGCACAAGCCGACGTGATTGTCAATTGATTTTGCAGTTAACAGTTAACAGTTAGCAAATATCAAATATCAAATATCAGAGACGGGGGTTTGGACGAGGGTTGCGGGGGACGCACCCCCCGCGCCTGCGGGCGCTTCCCCCCTCTAAAGAGGGGGGCTTTGGAGGGCAGGACGTGGGACGCGGGACGCGCCCTGCGGGGGAAACCACCCCGCCGCCTACGGCGGCACCCCTCCCAAGAGGGGAATTTACGGGGGACAACCCCCGCCGCCTCGGGCGGCACCCCCTTCCCCGGAAGGGGGCTTTTTTAGGTTGGACGAGGGTACTGGGTTGCGGCGTTCAACCTCTTTTGGTTTGGACGAGGGTTGTGGGAGGCGCGCCCCACCCCTGCCCCCTTCTTAGAAGGGGGTGCCTCCGCAGAGGCGGGGGTTGTACCCGCGCCGTGCGCGGACGCGTCCATTCCCCTCTTGGGAGGGAACGCACCGCATAGCGGCGGGGTGGTTTCCCGCGCCGTGCGCGCCGTAACCCACGTCCACCGTCCCGGCGTAATGCGCCGGGACAGGGCAGGGCTTCGCCCTGCCCGTCATTGCGAGCGCCGCCGCACTTGCGATACGTAGGGCGTTTAGGCGCGCGGCAATCCAGTGCCGGGAGCGTAACATACGTATGTTGTCCCCCCGGCACTGGATTGCTTCGCACCTGTAACGCCCTACGTATCGCAAGCGTACCGGTGCTTCGCAATGACGGGGCGGGCTTCGCCCTTGCCCCCGAGCGCGGCGCGGGACGGGGGAGGGCGGGTTTGAAACCCGCCCCTACGTTCCCCGCAACCCCCGTCCCCCCCCGCAGGGCGTACCCCGCAACCCACGTCCAAACCCTCGTCTCTGATATCTGATATTTGATATCTGTTAACTGTTTCAACGTCTCTGATATTTGATATTTGATAACTGTTATTTGATAACTGTTATCTGTAACACCCTCTTGCAATTTTCAATAGGGTATGTTATAATACATATATGAACACACAACGATTGATTGATACCTTTTGCGGGCTTGTTTCGCTTGACAGTCCCTCTTTTGGCGAACGTGCCGTTGCGGATTTTTTGATTGCCGAATTGTCCGCGCTTGGCTTTGCCGTGCGCGAGTTTCCTATTGAGGGCGGCGACAGCGGCAATGTCTACGGTTTTTTAGAGGGGCGCGGTGACGGCGCGGGCTTGCCGCCGGTGCTTCTCTGCGCTCATATGGATACTGTTGAACCGTCACGCGGTAAACGCGCCGTTATTCGGGAGGACGGCGTTATTACAAGCGGCGGCGACACGGTTCTCGGCGCGGACGATTTCGCGGGGATTGCGGCTATTCTGGAGGCGTTACGCTCGCTTGAAAACCACCGCCCGGTTGAGGTGCTATTCTGCCCGGCTGAGGAAGTTTACGGCAAAGGCTCGGCGCAGTTCGATATTTCGCTGATAAAATCCGCGGAGTGCTATGTGCTTGACCTCGGGGGAACTGTCGGGACGGCGGCGTATACGGCTCCGACGATTATATCGTGGGAGGCGGCGGTTCACGGCAAAGCGGCTCACGCGGGCTTCGCTCCGCAGGACGGCGTTCACGCGATACAGCTTGCGGCAGCGGTTATCGCCGCGCTTCCCCTAGGCAAAATAGACAACGAGACCACCTGCAACGCGGGGCTGATAAGCGGCGGTACGGCGACAAACATTATCCCGGATTATTGTCTCGTAAAAGGCGAAATCCGCAGTTTTTCACACGCTAAGGCGCTCAAAAGAGTTAAAATTGTGAAAGAAGCCTTTGAGGAAATCGGAAAGGTTGACTTTAATTACACGGTAAATATCAGAGCGTACATAACGCCGCCTGACGCGCCCGTAGTCCTGCGTTTCAAGGAGGCCTGCGAGCGCGCCGGGCTTGAAGCAAACTTTGTAAAAACCTTCGGCGGGAGCGACTATAACCATTTCGCGCAGAAGGGACTTAGCGGGCTGGTTATTGCCTGCGCTATGAGCGACGTTCACTCCTGCGGGGAATTTACCACGATTGCGGAACTTGAAAATATCGCTAAACTCACGATGGAGTTAATTAAATGAAAATACCGCTCAGATATCAAATGACAGACTACGACTGCGGTCCGACGAGTATGCTGAACGCGGTCAGCTTTCTTTTCGAGCGCGAGGATATACCGCCGGAAGTGCCTAAATACATAATGCTGTACTGCCTCGATACCTATAACACGCACGGCGAATCGGGCAAGAGCGGCACAAGCAAAATGGCGATGATGTTCCTCGCTAACTGGTTAAATCAGCTGTCTAACGCGAAAAATTTCCCTATTTATTGCAGGTATCTACAAGGCAGAGAGGTCACGGTGGGCGAGAACAGCGAGACCGTCGAGGCGCTTCAGCAGGGCGGCTCGGTGGTGCTTCGGTTGTGGTACGATTGCCCGCACTATGTGCTTTTGACGGGGATACGCAGCGGGGAGATTGAAATGTTCGACCCGTATTATAGGAAGCGTCCGTTCAGCTGCGGCGGCGTGGAGATGCTGAACACGGCGTTTTCTAACCGTAGCGTGAGTTTCGAGCGTTTTAATTCAAGCAAGCGCGGATATTACACGCTGGAGGAGCCGGACGAGCGCGAGGCGGTTGTAATTTTCAACGCGAATACGCGCAAATCGCCGGAGGATACGATAGAGTATTTTTTGTGAAAGGCACCCCCCGCCGCTTGCGAGCGGCACCCCCCTCTAAAGAGGGGGGCTTTTTTTGGTTTGGACGTTGGTTGCGGGTTTGCGGGGGGCAGGGCTTTGCCCTGCCCGCGGTGCGCCCTCCGGCGCACCGTCTTTGCGAAGCCGCCTCCGCACTTGCGATACGTAGTTGATGATATGCGGCGAAGCAATCCAGGGTTGACGTAGTATTCTGCGATACGCCGTATGTTGTCCTCCCGGCACTGGATTGCTTCGCACCTGTAACGCCCTACGTATCGCGGGCTTACCGGTGCTTCGCAATGACGGGCTGGGCTTCGCCCTCGCCCCCGCGCCTTTGCCCCTACGTAACTCATTCGTCCTACTCCCCCGCAACCCTCGTCCAAACCCAACGTCTCTGATATTTGATATTTGATAACTGTTATTTGTTTTTTCCCTCTTGACAAATTATACAACGTGTGGTATAGTATAGTCATAAAGGAGGTATATCGCTTATGGATATACAACTCAAACGCGGTTTGCTGGAAACTTGTGTGCTTGCCGCTATTGCCGGGGCTGATTCTTATGGTTATAAGATTATTAAGGACCTTTCCGGCGTTGTTGAGATATCGGAGTCTACGCTGTATCCGATTCTTAAGCGGCTCGAAAGCGGCGGCTGTCTGCGGGTGTACTCGGAGGAACACAACTCACGGCTTCGCAAATACTACTCTATCACGCAAAAGGGGCGCGAACGTATCCCCGCTTTTCTGGAGGAATGGGAAACTGTCGCGCGGGTCGTCAACTACATCAAAAACGGAGGTAGCCAAAATGAACAAGGCTGAATTTCTCGCCGAATTGCGAACCCAAATCGCCGCCCGCGCTCCCGAGGACTTAGAGCGCACCGTCAGCTATTTCGCGGAGATTATCGACGACCGCGTGGAGGACGGAATGAGCGAGGCCGAAGCCGTGGCGACGCTCGAAGCCCCGGCGCAGATTGCGGAAAACTTCGGGAGCGTCCAGTCCGCGCATAAAAAACCCGACAGCTACGACCCCGCGCTACTTCATACGATTAACGTCTACGATATCAACTGCCCGGTTTTTATCGTACCGCGCAGGGAAAACGTTGAGCTTGAATATCACGAACACGAGCGCAAGCACTATACAATCAGCGTTGATAACGGCACGCTGAACGTTGTAGCGGTAAGCTCTATGAAGTGGTACAACTGGATAGGCTTCGGACACGGTAATTTTGGCTTTCAGCCGCTTGTACTCGGTGTGCCGGAAAGTTTCAGCGGGCGGATTATGATTAAAACGTCGAACGCCGAGGTTTCCGCGAGCGATGTGAAATTTAACGGCGGGCTTTTAATCAGAACCAGTAACGCCCGCTTTAATTTCAGAAATCTGAAAATCAGCGGTGAAATATCGGCGCAGACCAGTAACGGCAGAATAGCCTGCCAGTTCATAGACTGCGGCAGTCTGAACGCGGAAAGCAGCAACGGCCGCATTGAGGCGGTACACGTCAAAGCCGCCGTGGAAATGTCTCTGGTAACTTCAAACGGACGCGTTGAGGTTCAGCACATCAGCGCGGGTCAGCGTATTGCCGTCCACTCCTCAAACGGTCGCATTTACGGCACGATAGACGACAAAATGCGCGATTTCAGCATACGTTCGCACACCAGTAACGGCACAAACAGCCTACCGGGCGATATGCCCGGCGGGAGCAAGGATTTAGAGGTTACGACCTCTAACGGTACGATTGATATACGGTTTTGTGCGTAGGTCAAATAACAGTTATCAAATATCAAATATCAGAGACGTTTGGTTCAGTTAACAGTTAGCAAATATCAGATATCAGAGACGGGGGTTTGGACGTGGGTTGCGGGGTACGCCCTGTGGGGGGACGTGGGCTACGGGGTACGCCCTGCGGGGTTGCGGGGTACGTAGGGGCGGGTTTCAAACCCGCCCTCCCCCGTCCCCCGTCCCTCGTCCACCGTCCCGCGCCGTGCGCGGGGTGCGCCGGAACGGCGCACCGTCATTGCGAGCCGCGCGAAGCAATCCAAGCCCAGTACCCACGTCCAAGTCCCCGTCCGTCGTCCCCGTCCCCGTCCCCGTCCACCGTCTTACGTCCCGGCGCCGTGCGCCGTCTTTGCGAGCGCCGCCGCACTTGCGATACGCAGGGCGTTACAGGCGCGAAGCAATCCAGTGCCGGGAGCGTAACATACGGACTATGTATCGCAGGTGCCTACGTCAACCCTGGATTGCTTCGCCGCATTTCATAGGTACGTATCGCAAGTGCGGCGGCGGCTTCGCAATGACGGTGCGCCGGAGGGCGCACCACGGGCAGGGCTGACGCCCTGCTTCCAAATTGTAAAAAAACTGTGAACCCTCTTGACATTTGCTAAACTTCGTGTTAAACTGTTAGCAGTCACAAGTTGAGAGTGACAACACACATTTTTATAACTTCAAGAGAGGAGAACAACACACTATGAAACTTGTTCCGTTATCCGACCACGTTATCCTTAAGCAGATTGCCGCTGAGGAAAAAACCAAGGGCGGCATTATCCTTACCTCCGCGGCGCAGGAAAAACCGTCTATTTTCGAGGTCATCGCCGTAGGTCCCGGGGGCTTAGTCGAGGGCAATGAGGTCAAGATGACCGTCAAGGCCGGCGACAAAATCATTACAGGCAAGTACACCGGCACAACCGTCAAGGTTGACGAGGACGAACTCACTATAGTTCGCCAGAATGATATTCTCGCTATTGTCGAGTAAACCGCGGAACGCCGTTCCCCCGTCCCTGTAGGGGCGAACTTTGTTCGCCCGCGGGTTATATGGGGACTGGCTGAAACGCGCGGGCGACCAAAGGTCGCCCCTACAACACCTGCCACAATTCATTCACTACTAATCCAGCTCTCACACACATTAAAGGAGGCATCAGCAACTATGGCTAAACAACTTATCTACAACGAGGAGGCGCGCCGCGCTCTTGAACGCGGTGTTAACCACCTCGCCGATACCGTTAAAATTACTCTCGGTCCTAAAGGGCGCAATGTCGTTCTTGAAAAGAAATACGGCTCGCCGCTTATCACTAACGACGGCGTGACGATTGCAAAGGAAATCGAGCTTTCTGACCCGTTTGAACAAATGGGCGCGGCGCTTGTCAAAGAAGTCGCCACCAAAACCAACGACGTAGCCGGAGACGGCACAACGAGCGCAACCGTACTCGCGCAGGCTATGATACGCGAGGGCTTGAAAAACGTTGCCGCTGGGGCTAACCCTATGGTTATGAAGCGCGGTATCGCGGCGGCTACTAAAATCGCCGTTGAGGCTATCCAGAGCGTTTCAAAGCCGGTAGGCGGCTCGGCTGATATCGCCCGCGTAGGCACCGTTTCGAGCGGCGATACGCTAATCGGCGATATGATTGCCGAAGCTATGGAAAAGGTTTCGCAAAAGGGCGTTATCACAGTCGAAGAAGGCAAAACGGCTGAAACGGCTATTGAAATCGTCGAAGGTATGCAGTTCGACCGCGGCTATATCACGCCGTATATGGTTACGGACAGCGACAAGATGGAGGCCGTGCTTGACGACCCGCTTATTCTTATTACCGATAAGAAAATTTCAAACATTCAAGAGGTTATCAACGTTCTTGAACAGGTCGTTCAGCAGAACCGCAAACTTCTGATTATCGCGGAGGACGTTGAGGGCGAGGCGCTCGCGACGATTATCCTCAATAAGCTGCGCGGAACATTCTCCTGTGTCTGCGTTAAAGCTCCCGGCTTTGGCGACCGCCGCAAGGAAATGCTTGTCGATATCGCTACGCTCACGGGCGGACAGGTTGTATCCTCTGACCTTGGTATGGAGCTGAAAGAAGTCGGGACGGAAGTCCTCGGACGCGCCCGCCAGGTTAAAATAGCTAAGGAAACCACTATCATAGTCGACGGCGCGGGTGCCGCGGAGGATATTCAGGCGCGTATCAAGCAAATCAACGCGCAGATTGAAGTTACGACCAGCGACTACGACAAGGAAAAATTGCAGGAGCGTCTTGCAAAACTCTCCGGCGGCGTTGCGGTTATTAAAGTCGGCGCGCCCTCTGAAACCGAGATGAAAGAGAAAAAACTTCGCATTGAGGACGCGTTGAACGCGACCCGCGCGGCAGTTGAGGAAGGCATCGTTGCGGGAGGCGGTACGGTCTACGTCCGCGCGGCACTTGCGGTTGAAAAGGCGCTCGACGGCATAGCGAACGGCGATGAAAAAGTAGGCTACGCGCTTGTTGCTAAGGCGCTTACCTCCCCGGTTAAACAAATCGCCGAGAACGCCGGTATTGAGGGCGCGATAATCCTAGACGGTATACGCAAAAACAGCAGCCCGAGCTATGGCTTTGACGCGGCGGAGGAAAAATTCGTAGACCTCATCGACGCCGGAATTGTCGACCCGACAAAAGTTTGCCGCTCGGCTCTGGAAAACGCCGCTTCGGTAGCCTCAATGGTAATAACCACAGAGGCTCTGGTAGCCGACAAGCCCGAACCCCCCGCCCCCGCGGCAGCAGCCCAAGGCGGCGGTATGGGCGATATGATGTATTGATTCAAATAACAGTTATCAAATATCAAATATCAGATACCGCGCACGGCGCGGGACGTATGGACGAGGGTTATGAGCTAATAACCCCCGTCTTTCGTTCCCGCGCCGCGCGCGATATTTGATATTTGATATTTGATATTTGCTAACTGTTAACTGTTAACTGTTAACTGTTAACTGTTTTCACGTGTTTTGCTACTTTTGAGTCCTCGTTTTTGATGTGTTTAATTAGCCAGCCCGCTATGTCGTTGTTTACTTTTCCTACCATTGAGATTGTCGGGCCCTGCGCTGAAATTTCACGCGCTACCGTTGCTACGGTGGTTTTGAAGGCGTCGTGATAGCGTTTGTGGTTTACGTAATCGGGGTACTTCGAGTCCTGCTGTAGCCGTTCCTCGTCGGCGAAATGCTTCGCCGTGTAGTCCGCGACGTTTTTTACGAAGCCGTCGATAGAAGCGCGGCCTTTGCCCGTGGCGCACGCGTCAATGAGCTGGTTAAGACGGTTGATAAGTTCGCGGTGCTGTGTGTCAATAAGCTGATTGCCCGTTTCAAGAGTTTTGTCGAATACGTACGCCATAGTTTGTATACCTCTTTCTATCGTTTTTGTCAATGGTAACACAAAACGAGTGAAATGTCAACAGGTATTTTGGCGGGCAAATTGGTGTAGCGGCTACGTAGGGGCGGGTTTCAAACCCGCCCTCCCCGCGCACGGCGCGGGGAGACCACTCCGGCGCGGTGCGCCGGAGTGGGGGCAGGGCGTTGCCCTGCCCGTGGTGCGCCCTTCGGCGCACCGTCTTTGCGAAGCCGCCACCGCACTTGCGATACGTAGAAATGTTATGCGGCGAAGCAATCCAGGGTTGACGTAGTATCCTGCGATACGTAGGTCGTATGTTACGCTCCCGGCACTGGATTGCTTCGCACCTGTAATGTTGTACGTATCGCGGGCGTAGCGGTGCTTCGCAATGACGGGGGTGGGCGCTTCGCTGATACGGAGCAAATGTGCGGAATTGCCGGCCACGGAGGACGCGACCGAGCGGGACGTCGCAAAAGAGCGCCGCAAACTGTAATTTATCAGTGATGCAAATGTTTCCTTTTACGCGAACATTTTCATCATCTCAACCAAGCCGAGTTTGAAATAATTGTAGTAATTTTCAATATCATCGGCGGAATACGCCTCTAGCGCTGACAGCACCTCTTTTGCAAATTCCGGGTACGCCGTTCCGTTTGCGGTGATAAGATTTCCGTCTCTGACCGCTTGTTCGTTGACATAGTTCGCCGAACCTGTGTACTGCTCCCGCGCGCCGTCCGTTAGGCTATTCAGCGAATTACTTGTATGTTTTTTGTCGTTTAGAAATTCGTTCATAGCGAGAAAAACGGTTGCGTCGCAAATTGCGGCGACAATTTTCCCGGCGGAAAACGCTTGCTTCAGCAGAGGCGTAATCTTTTTTGCTTCCTCGTTTCTCCAGCTATTTCCTCCGATTAGGACAATAGCGGCATAATCGGCGGGGTAATTGTCAATTCCATAATCGGGAATAATTGTAAAGCCGCCGATAGACTTAATAGGGTCTGTGCTGACGGACAAGGTTTTTACCTCGTAGGGCGAGGTCTTATTGTCCTGTATTTCGCCGTTCAAGGCGTTTGCCAAAAGCGGGTATTCGTAATCGGCAAATTTCTCAAGAATTACAAATAGGACTTGTTTTTTCATAATATTTTCTCCAAATTGCGTAAATTTTCAATGCGCTGACCGTTTTCGCCTTCCTCCTGATATGCCCAAGTCTGTAGCATACCGCAGGGAAACTCGCCGCATTTGCCGCAATTATGTACGCCTTTATCGGCGGCGCAGACGTACAAATCGCAGATTCCGTCGGTACTCCAAAACGGCTTGCCTTTGACGGCATAACAACCGGGGCAGCGTTGCCCTTGTTCGACTGAAAATTTGCAAGCGGCGCAGTCGATGCCGCACGATGATAGCTTCATTGTATTTCAACCCCCATAATTTTCTCCGGCTCTTTCCCGCAGAGCCGCTTGATTGCCGCGACAATTTCACATTGCCGACTGTTCACTTCCTCCGACGGTAAATCCAAAATCACATCGCTCACTTCGGGCGAGTAGCGAAATTTTCCGGCAACCGCGCCGCGCCACTGCCCGTCAATCAGCAAATAATACAGCGTGTCGGGATAATCGTGCTGGTATTTCGCTTTTAGCATATGCTCGTCCGCTTTGACAAGAAAATCGTTGCGATGCATTGAAAATACCGAATGTTTTCCCTCGGCGGTGTAAGTTTTCAAAAGCTCAAAATCCGCTTTAAGCATATAGCCCTGTTCCGTCTCGGCAAATTCGCCGAGAGTGGATTTTATCTCTTTTTCAGTTACTTTGAAATACGATTTTGCCTGTTTAACATCGAACGCAACGAACCGCTCCGCAAAGCGTTTCAGCAATATTTTCAGCGCGTCAACGCGGGAATAACGCTTGAAATCAACATTCGGGAACATTTCGCCGAATTGATACCAAGCCCGGTCGTCCTGCCCCTCGTTCTGGTCCTCGTACAGCAAAAACGCCTCCTGCAAACGGTGGAGCGCGGGCGTGATTTCCTTGACGAGCAACCCCGTGAGTTCTTTCATTTGCTGAATATTCAGCGGTCCCACGTGCTCAATAAGTTCCAGCAAAATCTGTTGCCGTTCGGCGGGTTTTGTCAGCGGTTTGCGGTACAGACAAGAGTAAAGCTCCAAATCCTCCGCCGAAATCCAACCGATATTGCCACCAATTAAACGCGCTTTGACAAGCTCTCGCGACGCTTGACGGCGGCGGTTGAACTCCATATCGTCAAAATCGGCGCGGTAAGTCAGCGTCGGCGGGTTGCCGAAGCCGTTCCAGTAGACGTTGTAACCGGGCGATAAATCGCGGTAAAGTTTTATGTATTCCTCCCGCGTTGCGGGACGAGTGAGGTGTTGCCGCTCCATTAGGAGGGCGGTAATTTTATCGGGCATATATTTTCCCTCAATTCAAAAAAATATCATTCACGTCTAAATCGGTCAGGCGCATTTCCTTACCTCAATATAAGTTTTATTCTACCACAGCGAACACGACAACTGTATGTCATATTCAATGGTACAAAGAAAAAATATTTTTTACAAGCGCGGCGAATTTCGCTCGCGTCGCTTCAGGCGCGAGTATCCTCGCCTTGTCGCCGAAGCCTAGGAGCCACGAGAAAACGTAATCACTACTAGAATAATCAAGCGAAAATAACAGCCCGTCCGCTGTTTCCTCATAGCAATTCAGCCCGTATTCCTCAATCAAGCGATAGCGAACGCTTTTGTCAAACAGAATTTTTACATTGTGTTGTTTGGAAAACGCAAAGCCGCCTCCGGCCTGTTCCGGAGGTACTTCGCGAAGCTCAAAACGCTCGTCTGTCAGCGATAAATTCCAAAGGCGACCCAGCTTGAAGCGCCTAAAATCGCCGCGCAGTCTGCACCAACCGAATACATACCACGCGCTCCAGATAAATTGTATAAAATACGGTTCAAGCTCCCGCGACATTTCGCCTTTGTCGTAATAATAATCGAACGTGACAGCGCGGCGCTCGGAAATCGCCTGTTTCAGCAGGGCAATTTTCTCGGAAAGGCTGTCCTTATAATGCGAAGAAAGGTCAATGACAATGCTGCCCGAAAGCGACACAATTGCGTTGTTGCCGGGCGCAAGTTTCAGCATTAAACTCTCAAAATTAGATTGTTTCGATACGCTGTCAAGCCCTTTAAGCCCCGCGACAAGCGATTGCAACTCGTCCGTAGTCAGCACATTTTTGTTAATTTTATAGCCGCTCATAATGGCAATGCCACCGTCGCCGCCGCGGGTCGTGACGATAGGAATACCCGCTCCGCAAAGCGAATCCAAATCGCGGAGAATAGTGCGGCGCGAAACCTCAAAACGCCGCGCCAGTTCAAGCGCGGTAGTCTTGTCATTTTGCAGCAGCACAGTCAAAATGCCGATTAAGCGGTAGAGCTTCACGGTGTCACCTCATTCAGGTGGCTTATTTTGTGCGGCGGTCTGTTATTGCTTTTTCCGTTATTTTGTATTTTGTCAAAATTATTCCCGGTTCACTTGCTTATCATAAATAACATACGAATAAATCACCAAAAATACCGCAACCGCCACAAACCCGCCGATAGTCACCCACACGGCCGTCGTTCCGCGCAGCAGCGTTAGGCACAGCAACGCTGAAATTACGCCGAATATTGTTGTGATAATTCCGCCGATTTTGTGGGTTTTATACCAGACAGTTTCGCTTTTTAGCGTCCATTTTGTGCGTATTCCGACCAGCGCGTTTTGTTTGCATTTTGGCAGAATATTTCCCAGCGTTATCCAGCCGAGGCTTACGGCGATTGCGAGAATTTTCGCAAAGTCAAAACTGCCGCTAATGCTCTCGGCTCCTGAATATGACAAGCTCAGGAACCAAATTGTCAGAATTAACAAAACGCCTGTGGAGGCAATATTGCACCAAAATAATATTTTAGCGTTTTGCTCGCCTTTTTCTCTATCTTTCGCACCGATTTTCTCCATAAATATCCAGAAAATTTGATATAAAAATGTAATTATCGGCAAAATAAGCATTTCATATTTACTGCCGTAGCGGTCAACTTCGCCGCTGAAACCATAGTGCGCGGGTACGCTGTCCGGCAACACCGGCAGCACGATTGCGGTGATAATCAGCGGCGCGCAGGCTAGCAGCCACGCGATTAGCCGTTTAGTTTTCATTATTGTTTTCCCCTTGAAAATTTTTAAGCCATAAAATAATTTCCTCGAACACGGAAATGTTCAATTCGCAATATATAAAATTTTTGAATTTTCATTAAATTCTAAAGATATTATAACACAGAGCGCGACGCTTGTCAAGAGGCATTTTGAAAATACGCGATTTATTTACAAACTCTACGCACCGCAGATATGTTGTAACTAACGCGTGGGTTGACAAATAGGTGAAAATTTGATATAATTTATCTAAAAACAGAGAGGAGATAAATATGTCTATAGGAAAAAATATTAAAAAATTGCGTGCGGCGCAAAAGCTTACGCAACTGGAACTGGCGACGCTGCTTTGCGTTTCGCCAAAGACCGTCAGCAAATGGGAAACCGAAGCGGGGGTTCCGGATATTGTTCAAATTGTGCCGCTCTCACGCGCTTTGGGCGTAACAACCGACGAATTACTTATCGGCAACGTTGATGACGCAAACGCCGGAGATTTATTGCCGCCGTCGGAGAGAAATATCGAGAATTTTTCAAAAATATCCGATATTTATGGAGTGCGGCTCGACACAATTTGCGAAGCCGCCGGGGTAGACGAGCAGACGGTAAAATCTGTACTTTCAAGCGGCGAATTTTCTAAAAATTTCGCAGATTCCGCTAAAACACAAAAGCTCGGACTGATACTTTCATTTCTAAGCCGGCTCATTCCTATGTACGTCGAAAACAAGCATATACTTATATCTACGCTTAATTCAAAGCTCTCCCGAGAGAATTATATATCTGTCGAAACAATTGCTAAATACGTAAAAATAGACGCAAAAATTTTATCGGCGTACTTCGGAGGCTACGGGAATTTACCGGCGGATACGGAATACGCGCTTGTGGTAGTTTTGTTTATTTTAGACGGGATTCTAAATCGCGAAAACGCGTTTCCCTGGGGGTGAAGTTGCCGCCGGATATATAAAAAACTTTTTGACAGTCGCGTATGTGGCTGTCAAGCCTCCTATGAATACATATGTGATAAATTATGCTTGACAAATAAGCCGCACTGTGATATAATTATGGAAATTACAACAAACCGGCGCGGGAACGTAGAAGTTGGCAAAGTCGATATTTGGAGCAATATTAGTGTGGGCAAGTTTGAATAATGAGCATAAATAAATTTTCACATATATTTTGGAGGACATTTCTATGTACAAAACAATCGTAACAGTCGAGGACGGCTGCCGCATCGCAATCCCGCTTGAAATCTCTCGCGCGCTTGGCATTGTACCCGGTATGAAGCTTGTCATTAAAACGGACGGTGCGGCGTTTAATTTTTCTCCGCTTCCGTTCAGCGTTTCCGTTTCCCCCTTTGGTAAATGAAACGCCGCATAAAAACCCAAAACAATTGCAAATCAATTGTTTTTCGCGGTTTTCAATGCGGCTTGACGGCGCTCAAGTTGATTTATACAGCGGCAGAGCCGAGGAACTTATCGCCTTGCTTGTGTGCGAGCCGAACGGTATTTCAAAATCAAAAGCCGCCGATATGATGTGGCCGGATTCGCCTCCGTTTACGGCGGCCGATAAATTGCGAAAAGTTATAAAACATTTGCAAACGCTGATTGGCAACGGCTTGCCGCTGCCGCTGACCGTAACGCGCGACGCGTTATCTCTGAATATTTCACAAATTAAAATAGATTTCGTAATTTTTCTGGCGTTAGCGCGCAGTGAGGACGCGAAAGATTGGGAGCACTCCGTTGAAATGTACAGCGGGGTGCTTTTGTCTGACAGCCGTTTTGATTGGGCGGTAGAATACGAGAGCGTTTACGATGCGGAATATTATGATTTGCTTGCCCGTCTGGAAACGTATTTTGCTGGCCGCGGGGACAAAGATAAAGCCCGATATTATCGCGACAAGCGGCAGGAATGATTTCCTGAACAATTAAGCGCGTATTTTCCGGATACTTTCCGCTTTTATTCCGCAAGTTTTCTGAACACATATGTTATCATAGTCGCGTTGAAACAAGGCAGGCGCCGCCGGATTGAAACAAATAATTAAAAAAACGGAGGAAAACAAAATGGCTAAATTTGCGTTAAATATCTTTTTCAGCGGACCCGACCTAAGTATGATTGCTCTCTGCTCTCAGAAAGTGGTTATCGTGAAACACGCCGCCGGCGGCGGCAAAAAACTCGCGTGGGTTACTTTTAACCCGTTTCAGAAAAACAAAATAGAGTGGACGGAAGAATACGCGTTGTACGCGTCCACAGGCGAAACACAGAACGGCGCGAAAATCCTGAAAATGAGCGATTGCGTAGCTAAAGAGCAGACTAACGCTCATTTTGACAAGGGTTGGTTCTCGTCATTTGCGCCGTACGACCTCCCCGCAAATACATACAAACTCACGAATAAAGTAACCGCTCCGCGCGTTTTAACTTTTGGACTAGCGCAGAGCGTACTCGTGAACGGCACAAATTTTGACAATCACCCGATTAACGCGATTCCGGTCGCGACGGGACACTCCGCAACAATGTCGCCAATTGAAAAAATCAGCGTATATCTCGCGGCAAATTTGGATTCGTCCACGGTTTTGTCCGAAGTGGACAGCCCGACGATTGATTTGACGTATAGCGGCGACATCACTGAACTCAGTATTGAGTACAACCCGGACAAGGGAATGTTCTATCCCTGCTAACATTAACATTCCGCAAGCATAAACATTGAGCGGTGAATTAGGATAGCCGGCCGGACAATATCGGTTCTTAATTTCGCTGTTCTATAAATCACCGCTCATTGTTTTATAATGCGGTAAAAGGAGGACTAATCTTATGGAAAATACTAAAATAATTACATACAATCTTGGCGAATTGACGACCCAATACGAACCCTTCGGAGAGAAAAATATATACGGCTTTTCACTTGTAAACGCGGGAAGTACAGCTACACCGGGGCAACCAATGCTTCCCAGGGAAAGTATGCTCGTCGCGTTGCCGGACGGCGCAATAGTAAAAGATATAAGCGCCAAAGTTATAAAAAGTGATAAATTAAACGACCAATTTCAAGTAATCTGCGTGCCTAACCCGGCGACAGAGGACGAGCCGCTCACATTCACGCCTGACAGCGCAATTTACAGTAGCGACACGGATTTTCCGTCAATACTGACGGAAAACGCGGGACAGGAAAGTTTCTACGGCATAAACTGCGTTAATATTTTAGTTTACCCGGTAGTGTGGAATCCTAAAAGCAAGCTCATTACTCTGCACCGCGAAATTGAAATAACAATAACGTACAATTTGGACGGGGCGACAAATGTAAAACAAAAAAAGAGCCAGTTACCAAAATATCTTAAACATCTGGTATACGGGCTTGCAGAATACGAAGAACCGTTTGCGGATAATGGGAAGCCGCGCTTGCTGATTGTCACATCAAAAGAGCTTGTAGGCGCGTTGCAGGAATATGTGCTGGCGAAATCCGATAAATATACTGTTGATACGGTTTTTATCGAAAATATGGCTCCCGAGCCTGCGTCGAGAGTTGACGATTTATATAACTTTCTCAAAAGCGAGAATGAAACAAATAAAATTAGTCACGTTGTTATATGCGGCGATGTTGACACAATTCCAACGAAAATGTTTATTAAAAATGGCGAGGAATTTGCCAGTGACAGCTTTTACGCGTCAGATTTTGAACGTGGACAATACAAGCCGGAGTTTTGCGTTTCGCGAATACCGTCATCAACCGAGGACGAATTACGCCGCTTGTGCAGACGCGCCGCGGACTATTCGTTAAATTACTCTGAAAAGCGCAAACAAACTGTATTTACAACATATTATAGCTCGGAGAATAATGGTGACAGGTACAATATATGTTCCGATGGAATTGTCGAATATATAAAAAATCATAACGCAGGACAATTTGCTCCGACAAAACGCGACGACACAGACAAACCGGAGGATATTCCGCCTACAAAACAAGCGTTAATTTCGACAATCGAAGTCGGTCCGGGTTTTATAAATTATCGCGGACACGGCGATTTTGACAGGTGGCAATCGCATATCGGCTTGACAACAAATGATGTGATAAATTTGAATATCAAGAAAGACCTTCCGAACGTATTCAGCATCGCTTGCTATAATAACGCGATACAAAATCAGGGTGCCGCGCGCTTCGGAGCGGCTTGGATACAAAACGAACGGGCAATAACCTTCCTCGGCGCGTCGTCGCCTTCGTATACGATTGAAAATAACTATTTCAACAAATTCCTGTGGGAAGAATTATGCGCTGGCAATACAAGCGTAATAGGCGCGATTTATCAAGCCGCAACAATAAAATTTTTGGCGGAATTTCCTAATGATGACTACGTACAGCACAATGTAAAAAGTTATTTGCTTCTAGGCGACGGCACGACTGATTATCTGGATAATCCCGCGAATAATGTGTAGAGGTGGATAAAAACGGACGAAATAAATCTACAATTTCAAGGATATGATTCCATTGCGGCATTAACGCAAGAAAGTTCTGCACCTATGGATATATCTGCTCTGAATTTCGCGGTAATTACAGCGCATCAGCGCGTCTAACATTTACAATCAACAATACACAGCATTATTCCGAAGTAAAATGCAGAGGCTGGAATGTTTTGCAAAACGCTTGGGACGAGAAACTGTCAAACGGCATTTCCGTAAACTGCGTGACAGCAACCATACCGAACTGCGGGGGCTGGAAACTTACTGACGACTGAAAAACGCTAAATTTCTTGTGTATACAAATTTCATACAACCATTGTTGCCGCCGTAGAAAACGGCGGCAATCTTTTGCTATTTACTCCGTTCGCAAAATGTCTGTTCCGCCTCAAACTGCCTACATCACCCGGCAACCTTCCCAAACGTGCGGAACGAGTCAAACTCCGTAATCGGTCTCGGTACGTAGCCGGGATTCAGCGATATAAGCTCTGCGTTACCGAGTTTCTTCACAAACGACTCATCGTTCAATAAGAATATACCAATCTCGCCGACCTCTACGGTCGCCGCTGATGCGAACCGCGAAGCCTGCGGCGTCCGGCATCGTGTCATCCACTTCCAAATCCTGATAGGTGTCGCTGTCAAAAAAATTGCCGAGACCCGCCGCGACGAGCGTGTCGTAAAGCCTAATGTAACGGTGCGGCACGTCTGTAAAGCTCTCGAACTCCGCAAACAGCGGATTACCCGCTAGCAGTCCTATGTATTCTTCAACTCGGCTTTTTCCAAGCTGGTTCAACTCCGGTGTCAACGTGATATGAAACTCGGGAGTCGCCCGTTTGATTTAGATTGAGAAATTTGTAAGATTATGCTATAATTTAGTGCGTGAAGCCGATACACTACAGAGCACGCGGAGATAAGTGGGTTGCC
This sequence comes from Oscillospiraceae bacterium, assembly GCA_031261635.1. Taxonomy (GTDB): domain Bacteria; phylum Bacillota; class Clostridia; order Oscillospirales; family Oscillospiraceae; genus JAISJH01. The sequence continues at coordinate 18,745 of JAISJH010000082.1, read as the reverse complement.
CGGACGGTGACACCGCGCTCATATCAGTAGCGGGCGCGCTTTCACGCACTAATGGGTAAGGCGGTTTGCGTTCGAGCAAAGCCCCACCTGTAAACTTATTTGTGTAAAGACGTTCATCATTTTTAGGTGTGCGTCCAGTCAATGTCCGCTCCGCAAATCTGACTAACGAGGTACACCATATGAGTGAAAAACGCAGTCGACAGGAGCGGCAAGGCATTAGCGGCAAACTGAAAATCGTATACCCGCTTTGTTGCGAATGGACGTTCATCGCGATTTTATAATCGCGGTGAACGTCCACTGACGGCAAGGAGTTACTGGATATGAGAAACGCCGTTTCTCAACGTACAGCGGCGACCTCCGCGCTTGCTGCGGCTGGTTAATCGCGCACGACTGCCTTGAGGTGTGTATGGAATCCACAGGTAAATATTGGTTCCCTGTACACAATATCTTGGAGCAGTCAGAGCAAGGATTTCACATCGTCGTCACGCACCCCAAAGTACGTCAAAGCCATCAAAAGCAATTTGAAAACTCGCGCGCCGATAGCGCGACACCGACAAACGCGACGCCCAGTGGATTTACGATGTGTTCAAGTTCAATATGGCGCGCGGTAAGTCGTGCTATCAGCGCGCAGAACATTAATTACCGCCGGAAACAATTCGGCAACTTCGCGACCTTTGCAGATTTTGGGCCAAACTAAAGTCTTTCAACGCTTCCGAGAATTGAAAATATGGGAAACCCCAAACCCCTCGAGCGCAAAATTGTCTCACTTGGGGCAACTATAAATTTGATGCGGTGTTTAGCAACGTGTTCGGACTGAGCGCGTCCCGTATGTCTGTGTTTGACAGTGCAAAACACCGTACATCGTGGGCGGGATTGTGTTCGCAAAATGTCGAGAGCGTGGGTAAAAAGAGGACAACCCGTATCGGCAAATCCGGCGTTTACATCAAGCTGCTGCGTGTTGAATTTGCACTCGCTGTCGGGAAGTCTTACAAAAAATCGTACGAGATGTACGCCAAATTCAAGTAAATCAAGAAGCTCGAATGGGTTGACTCGCTCTACAACGTTATCCTAATAGGTCCTCCGGGTACAGGCAAAACTCACATCGCGCTGGCTATCGGAAACAAGGCTGTTCGTGACGGCTGTAAAGTAGCGTTTCAGACTATGGACACCCTCGTTCACACTCTCAAAACGCAGGAAATCTCTCTCAAATCCAAAGCCCGTCTCAATTATATGAACAAATGCGACCTCATCATCATTGACGAACTCGGCTATTTACCTGTAACCTCGGTCGAAGCAAATCTCTTTTTCAGCTTTATCTCGCAATTATACGAGAAAACCTCTGTCGTCATTACCTCTAACAAAGGCTTCAGCGGCTGGGCTGACATTTTCGGAGATGCAGTCCTCGTTACTGCGCTGCTCGACCGCCTCACGCATCGCTGTCAGGTTATCCAAATGACCGGCAACGGCTACAGAGTAGCTCACCGCAAGAACATTTTCGATGAGAAATAGCCCTTCCTCGGGCGGCTCAAAACCAGCTTACAGAGTTCCTCAACGAAGCCGCCCCCTAAGAACTCGCGTCGGAGACAGCCGTCAAGGCGTACAAGCTCCCGGGTTTTGAGTGATGTCTTTCGCCAACAACCCCCGTATCTCACGCTAAGGTTTCTCACGACCTCAAGTTATCGCGCTCTTGGCATCAGCTTAGCATTGCAAACATTACCATTTATTACTAATTCACAACCCAATTGTGGTACATTCCTATTTGCCAATTTTGGTACATTTTCGCTTGACAGTTACACTTTTTCCCTTCTTCGTTGTTAGTTGATTGTTGATATTTATTTATATTTAACCCTAGGCTACTGTTTGGCTGATATACAGAGCTTTGTGCTTTTCTGCTTTGTCAAACCAAAATGGTACACGCGATAAATCCTTATCGGCCAAATTTTCCGCTGTGTACGTCCACGTTATTTCGTAGCTTGCGTTCTCAGACGCAAAGCAAGTAATCGAAAACAGCGACAGCAATAAAATTGCAATCGCTGTTGCGAATATGTGATTGTGTTTCAAATTATGTCTCCTTATAAATCAAAAAAGCCACTAACCGTTCAATTTGAACAGTTAGCGGCTTGTGGGTTGATAGTTTATTTTGCTTGATATAGTTTTGTTGTTAATTTATAATTGTCATCAATTTCAATCACGGCGTAATAGCCTAAATTCGCCGCTCCGGGGTTAAGGATTGTCAAATCGTCGATTTTCGACAAATGCGGGACGTGCGTGTGCCCGAATAGCAAAATGTCCGCTTCGCATTCCTGTGCGGCGTAAATTATCGAATCTAGCGAACGCTTCACGCCGTATTGGTGCCCGTGTATCAGAAAGAATTTGTTGCCGCAAAGCGTCAACAATTGACGTTCCGGCTGTTCGGAAACGTCATAGAAATCATTGCCTGTCACACCTGTGCAAATTGTTGTCGGCAAACGCAGTTTCAGCAATTCTGCAAGCTGTTCAAGGTCGAACGCGTGGTCGCCGAGGTGCATCACAAAATCGGGGCGTACTAGCTCCGCAATCGCCGCCATTTGTTGTACTTTCACGTGTGAATCAGACAGCACAAGAGTTTTCATTAGTGGCTTTTTTGACATTATTTACACCTCTTTTGCTTTATTTTTCAGCAGTCAACATACGCGCAATCCCGTCCTATGGCTATAAACGCGAAATCGGCGAAAAAATACAGGAAATCGACGATGACGAGGCAGCAATAGTGCGTCGAATTTTCGCGATGTACTTACAGGACGATTACTCAATCGTTAAAATCGCGAAAATACTCAACGCTAAAGCGGTCAAAACGAAACGCGACAAGCAATGGCATATGGGGATTGTAAAATTAGTGCTTACCAACCCGAATTATGTGGGAAAAGTACGCTATGCAATGAACGACGCTAGTCGCTACTTTGAGGCAGACGGACACTATACGCCAATTATTGACGAGACAATTTTTTATCAAGTGCAGACAAAAATGGGAAGCATTAAACGCGTTGTCTGAACTAAGCGTCCGAGTGCGTTAGCGTATTTCTGCGGTGTTCTATACTGTACGCTTTGCGGCGGCAAATTATCAACGAAGTGGCAATACAAAAAGGACGAAAAGTGTCATATCCCGGCTATCTGTATCGAAGCAGGCAAAGGCGGCAATTGCACCGCAAAAAGTTTGAGCCATACTAAAATGGAGCGTGCGTTTGAGGAGTACATCGAGCGGTACGCGGATTTAACCGCAATTGAAAACGAACCCTCACCTTTGTCCGTTAAACGTGATAACAGCGCGGAAATTGAGGCGATATTTGCAGAATATCAGGAAATGACGGCATTAGGAAATTCGCGACGAATAGAATTGGAGAAACGGCTCGAAGTATTACAAAGCGAGGAAAACACGGTTACAATTCAGCACACCGCCGCAGAAATCGCTGTCAACATTCGAGATAATTGGGCGAAACTTGATAACGAAGAGCGGTTAAAGTTTGTGCAGACATTTATCAAAAAAATTGTCGTTCGCACGGAAACTAACACGAATGGATTTTGGAGTAATGTCATAATTGATGATATTGTATTCAATGAATTTTAATAATTGAAAAAAGCGATTGCAGAGCAATCGGGGGTTACAAGGGGCAGTAACCCCTTGTGGGTTCGTCCGGCTCGCCGGACAAGGGCGAAGCCCTTAAAATGTGTTCGGTTAAACTTTGGGTAAAATTATAGTATCGTGCCACCAATCAGCTGTGACAGAAAATGATTCGGCAAAATTTCGGTAAAAATTATTACGTCTCCCCTATTATCTGTGGAAAACTCACGCGTCCTCTATATTCTTTATAAATATATTTAGCATTATTCGGTTTTGCGGATATAACTACAAAAATCCGGCAGAAAAATGGGAGGTTGTACACACTATTTTGATATAGTCACGCGCCATTTTTCTTCCCAACCTTTTTCTAAAGGCAATTGCGCGGAGTAGTCTTTTAATTCATTTTCAGCTTTCGCCCGCGCTAAGTATTTATCAAGCAAACCAGCGCAATAGCCCCGCCTCCGGAGTTCGTCGTTGTCAGCTTTGACCCAATCACGCAATATTACATAACCGCCTACTGCCCCGACGTAAAACAAGCGCAATCTTTCACGAAAATTGAGGTAATACGCGTCTTTTTCGGAGTTTTCCAAGTTTCAGACAGGAATACACAAATAGCCCTCCGCTTGTTTCGATTTACTAAGCCGCCCCCACCTAATCCAATCGGCAGTCAAACCCAAAGCCTCATCGTTAAGAATAAAACTAAAAACGGTATCTTACACATTGTTTTGCTTTTCAACAATCTCACCTGACGTAATTAGGACGGCGAATTTCACTTTATTTTCCGTACTTTCCTGCGTTGCTTGAACAAATCGCGCCGAGGACAAGCTGATAAACAAATTGCGAATATCGCTATATTGTTTGCCGCATTTACCGCCGCCCCATAGCTTGATAATGTCGCTGTACTTAAATGTGCCTTTGATTTTATGTTCGTTTTGCCCTTGTTCGTATGCCCATACAATTAGCGAAAGCCACATTTTGCTGGCTTGCCGCCCGACATTTAACTGCGTACCTTCGTCCTGAATACTCAATTTTGACTTAATTTTATTGATAACTTCCTTGTTAAATTCATATTCCAGACAAACGCGCTCATTCTGCTGTATGGTGTAAGTGAGCTTCTTTTCGTCCTCCTCCGGTGTACTATTGGTGATGTTGCGTCCGAAGAACTCGCCCATATACTTGACAATCTCCCTATCCATCGGTATTCTTTGCGTTTTTGTAATTTTCTTGATTGTGCGTTTGACTTTCATAAGTACAGACTGTTTCTTGTAGTCTATTTATGTTATGCGTAACCGCATTATACCGAATCATAAGATTATTCTAAATGGTCGTCGATTAGCTGTTTACGCTGTTGCATAGCGTAAATGAGCGCGATTGTTGTCGTGCCGTCTGCGGACGGCTTCGAACAGAGGGCTACGCCCCTAACTTAGTGACAACGTACAAATATTTCAGCGCGTAGCGTCATTTCGAAGGCGGTCGCAACCGCCACGACAACAATTAAGTCAATCCGCTGACGTATAGCGGCATACGACTGGAGCTTCAACTTTTTGTCCCACAATTCACTTTGACCCGACAGAATGAGTGCCATCGGACTTTCGTAATCCATTTTAACATTCATTAAAAAGCGAATTTCCTCAAGCATTTATTTACCCATTATGCACCTCGTCAACAATTGTCACAACCTGAACACCGTCAACTCCGTTCACAATAGCGATTTCGCGGTGCAGCTGACGTTTTGCGTCACTGACAAAACCTTTCGTCTGAAAGCCTAATTGTTCAAGTAGATTTTTGTAAAAGGTTCGCGGCGTAAGCCTTGAATCAGCAATATCAATATATAAAAATGCAATATATTGTTTTTTATTATTAAATTTACCCAAAATTGAACAAAGCCAATATTTTCCTAATGGCATCAAAATTCTATAATTTTCTTCGCAAATTGATTGCAAAGCGAGTAGTAATCTTTACTTTCTGCTTTTGAATTTGTGAATTTCAATTATCGACTTGTAAAAATCCTCGTTTATGAGTTTGAATACTATTGCACACTGCCTTTTTACACGTTCATTAAAAGTACGTTGAGCAATGACACCACCTAAAGTGACTGCGTAAAGTTTTATGGTGTCCGAATAGAAAATATTGAATTTTTTTGCAGTTTATATTCATTATCCTTATTCGATCTCGCGCTTTTTGTTGTGCAAAATTTCTGACATTACTCCTTACTGCGGGAATCTATTTTTTGCAATATTTTATATACTCATCAAATCGAGCTGAAGGTTCATTAGGCCTTGCGATACATTGCTCCGAGCAGATTTTACACATAAAATCGTTGATTTCCTTTGCTTCTTCAATTGCATAAGTAACATTTTCTACGGGCAAAAACTAAGAACGGAACAATCTAGCGGAAAAAGCTCAAGTGCTACATCGCGACTGAATGTAGCAATTATTTCCGAAGAAATTTTGGCTCATATTCGCGTATACTCTCAAAAATCTCAAAAGCGTATTCGTACAAATAGTAATTTCTTTTGATTTTCCCACCTTCCAACGAACTAAACCATTCCAGACGAACAAGGTTATTTGACATGATTTCCATTAAGCCCAGTTTTTTAAGTTGTTTTTTACTGTTTACGACTTTTTATGTTTGTGCTTTTTCTGCTAACCGGCATAATGTATTTTGACTATTTTTTGATTTTTTCATAGAATTATTACAGCAAAAATAGTAACGGCTGTCAATAGCATTTTTTATAAAGAGAATATCTGTTCAATTCCCGCGGGGAACTGCTATTGTGTTGTGAGGAGCTTGCGGTTTCAGCCCCTCAAATCCACTCTCCGCGTAGCTTTGTAGCCAACGGTTGATTGTTTTGCGGTGCTACGCGCACGGCGAACTTGGTGCCTTTTGGTGCAGCGTCACGCTGCCCGCGACGTCTGTCAATTTCTGTGTACTGTTCATTCCATAACCTCCCAAAAGTTGTGAATTTGGTTTTATGGCGACAGTATATCACAGCGAAATCGGGATGTCATTTCCGAACAGGTTGAAAATTTTCAGTTCCGTAGTCTGTCGGGGAATGTCCGGTAATTGCCATTTACAACGGCGCGGACTATCTCCCGAAATGTGGGTTTTTCGGCGAGCTTCACACCTGTACTCGCTGTAATCGCGGCAAGTACCCCGGAAAATACGGCAACATCAAACTCCACCACTGCTTGATTTTGTGCGTACAGCTGGGGTCACAAGGCACGGTGTCCGTCTCCCCGGCGGCTATGCCCCCACACGCGTGGGGCAAATATCACAAGTATGACAACAGTCAAGTTATCAACACGTATTGATTAGTTAGGCAAGCAGGAACAAAAAGCAGTAGGCTCGCACAGCAAAATCAATGTCGATAAATCGGAGTGGATAGTCATTCCCGACAGCCACATGCCGATAATAAGCCTCGAAGATTTTACCGCCGTGCAGAAAATCCTCAATAAATATAAAGGAGCGCGGACGACTAAGCCGCTTGATAATCCGCTCGAAGCCGACGAGTTGAGCAACCGCCATACCAAAATAGTGAACGGTGAAAGCAAGGTCGCCGTGCCGATTTATGGCTACGCCAAAGCAGATAGCGGAGGTCTTGCGATAGACGAACCTGCCGCCGAGGTAGTGCGGAAGATGTTCTTGCTTGCGGCAGAGGGCAAGACGACGTCGGAGATTGCCGAGATACTGGCGGCAAAGCAAGTCCCCAAGCCGAACGAGTACAAGAAACTTGCTAAGGGGCAGCGCATAACGCCGACCTGCGCGTGGACGGCCGGCAACGTTGAGGGCATTATTTTTAACATTCAATACACCGGGGCGTATGTGTCGGGTAGGATTTTGAAAGATCGCGAAACGGGGAAGTCCTACCACGACCCGCAGGCGGATTGGATTATCATTCCCGAAATGAACCCCGCAATCGTCAACAAAGAGTTATACGACGAGGTTCAAGCCGCCATCGCCGCCAAACGATATAAACGGAATAAAACGGCGAAGCGTGATAATCTTTTGCGCGGCGGAACTCTAAAGTGCGGCTGCTTTGGTTACGCTATGAGCTACGACGGCATCTCTGCCCCCGTTTACCGCTGTTATCATACGACTGGAACGCTCGACGCGGAGTGCCACAAACTCAAAGTGAGCGTCCGCGAGCTTGACGAAACTATCCTGACCGTTATCCGCAAGCAAGCGGAGGTTATCCTGAACTCCGGCTACTTCGCCGAGCTTCGCAAGGTCGGCGACAACGGCAAGCGCATTGCCGATTTCGAGAAAGAGGTCAGCAAGTGCGTCGAAGAACGCCAACGCGCCTATGAACAGTTCGTTACCCGCGCAATAGACCGCGACACCTATGTCGCTCTCAAAACCGACAGCTCCGAACGGATAGAAAAATTAAACAATCAAATCGCCGTTTCCAAGCAAGCGGAGCGCGACAGGCTGTCCGGCGTAAAAACCACCGCGATAGCCAAGGACATCGTAAGTGAAACGCTTGAGCCTCGCTAACTCGTGGAGACGTTGATTGATAAGATTATGGTGTTCCCCGGAGACAGGCTTGAGATTAATTGGAAGATAGCCGACTTCGCAACTGTTGGACAAGAAGAAAGCGCAGTAATCCTAACCGATTGCTGCGGTTTCTCGTTACCCAAAAGCTATATTGAACAATATGCACAAAAACAACGTCTAAAGAGGTTGGTTTTTCTACGCTTTAATTTTTGTTCTTTGCTTGCAATTAGCGTATTTGGATAAAATCGTTGGGGTTTTGTTAGCATTTTGTCACGCCATTGATTGTGCCTTGAAACCACCACGGCGCAAAGGTTTGCGGCACTTTTTATGTTGCGCAAAACAGTGAAAAGCGTTCGCTGCTTGTTCGTGGGTTACGTTTGAGTTTCGTGAAAGCTAATCAGTTTCGCTACAATGGCTTCATGCCGGGCGGTGATACGTGTGTGGTCCGCTTCGTTATTCACCGTCAAATTGATTATACTCCGGTAGGTGTAGAGTGATAGAGGGTTTTCAGCGCAAAATGCTTTTGGCGTTTGTGACTTCGTTATGTGGTTACGTAGCACCTTATCGAGCAGCTTGTTGCTGATACCGAGCCGCCGCCCCTTATCCCACCGGGTGAACGGTTTCACTTGCATAGCACCGAGGAACAATTGAACAATCCAGTCACCTTTGAAGTATTCGCTGTCTGACGCTTCCTGTATGCGTAATTTACGCAATTCGTCCGGGTCAAGCGGCGGACCTTGTTTGTATCGCTGTGCAAATTTCTCTGCTGTTTTGTCATACTTTAACTCCAAAGCTTCGAATTCCTTAAAGCGTGCGTTGAGTTTTTTGTCTGTAATGTAACCCATAATAGCCACCTCGAAAAGTAGAGTTTAGATACCAAATTGCACTTTTTCTAAATTAGTACAATTTAGTCTAGTTTAGATACTATACTATACCATTACCTCTGCAAAGTCTAGCGATAATTTGTCGAATACTGCAATTGCAAAAATATCTTTTCGCGCCTTAATGTTGCGCTGTTTTGCACTGCGTTTCGTGACGATATGCACCAATTATGCACCAAATGACAATGCTGGCAACTCTCAAATGTTGTATATTAGGTGTTTGTTGAGGTATAGCGTGTTTAACCTCAAGCAGGCTACGAAAACTTTAGTGTTTTTGTAAGAGAACGGAATTGACAGTTACGACGATTTGAAAGCAAAAGCAACATCGTTGTCCGGGCGAGTTCACCGATTGAACAGCGAAATCCGTGAGATTGAAACAAAGCAAAAAGACATTGCGGAATTGCAAAAACAAATTGGCACTTATAGCAAAACACGAAGGGTATATGAAGCCTAGCGGAAGTCCGGGTGGAGGCGTGATTTTTACGACGATAATACTGCCGATATTATCTTGCACCGCGCCGCGAAAAAGTATTTCGACGCGCAAGGATTAAAGGGGAAGTTACCGCCTATTGCACCGCTGAAACAGGCGTGGGCGACATTTGAATCGGAGAAGAAATTGTTCTATAAAGATTATCACGCGATTAAGCCCTGGCATAAAGAATAGCGGACAGCTCTGATGAACGCTGACAACATCTTATGCAGGAGTAGTGTGGCGGAGCAAGAACGACAAGTTCCGCGCAAATCTCACAGTTATGGAGCGAGGTGATGTATAACTTTTTCCTCCGCTCGGAATAGACGGCGTAGCCGGTCGTAGCAGACGCGAAGCGGCTTAACAAATTGGCGAAGTTCGCCGTACGCGGAGTACCCGTCGATTTGAACCGGGGGTTTGGGGGCGGATACCGTCCCAACAAGCCGCTTCGGTATGTGCTTTTCGACAGAAAAGTATATACCGAAGTATTGCTTGCTGCTGCACATTTTTGCGCACGTTACCGCTCGTTTGTGCTGATGTTCATCAAAACCGAATTTGCCATAGCGCTTCACTCTTTAGCCGCTAAGATTTTCTTTATAACACTTCGCGTTTCTCGTCGAACGCTCTGATTGGCGTTTCGTTGCTACGGACCCCCGCTTAGTGAACCGTCGTTGTCATCGCTTCACTACGCACATCGAGTGGCACGGGCTTTGCGTCTGGGTGTGTAAGTACGCACTTGAATACTCCGTCCTCGTAGTTGTCTGGGGGAGTGGACTAATCGTGGAGTTATGAAGATTTTTCAAAACCTCTTTCGCTGTATACCTAAACGCGGTGATGACTGTCTTAGTTATAAACTCCACGATTAGTCCACACCCTTGTCTAATAACGCTTGACAGCCGATGAAAAATGTGTTATAGTATAGGTTATATAAGGGAATAATGGTGAAATATGCCGGTTGCGCTCATAGCTCTACGATGACGGAGGTAAAATATGGAGTTTTTTGCTAAGAATCGCAACAATCACACGGAATCAGTTGAAGAACACTTGCTAAATACTCTTCGTGCTTCAGAAGCTCTGCTTGACAGCTTTATTTCGCCGAACCTTGCACAGTGTCTTGGCGATACCGACTTCGCAAAATTTTGCGCGGGTATTCACGACATCGGCAAAGCCAGCCCGGAGTTTCAAAACCATATTCGCGGTAACTTCAGCAACAAGCCGTGGCATAATGTTATCTCATATGAGATATTGCGTCGTAGGCTAAACCTTTCAGTTCCGCAGCTTGATAAATCTATCTGCGAAGTTATCGACGCTCATCACGGTAAATCGAGTGATACGACTATGCGTAACAATTTGCGTAAAGCGTCTTACGAGCAACAGTGTGGGTTTGATAGTAATGTTTATCAAGCAGAGCAGACGCGTTTGTTTGACCTTATCAAAGCCGCGCTTAACATAGATAATAACGCTTTGGTTCGCGAACTTTCCCTGCCGCGGCAGGTTTTGCTTGCGGGCTTTGTTATTCTCTGCGACTGGATAGCGAGCAGCGGCAGAGTTGTGGGTAACAGCTGGAAACCCGTAGCGTCCGAGCTGTCTACTGTGTTCAACGATAGGTTTGGTGAGGTTGCCAAACCGTTTATTCCCCGTCCGTTACAGTCTGCGCTTGCAGACGTTCTCAATGCGGGAGCGCCTAATCTCCTGATTATAGAAGCGCCTATGGGCGAGGGCAAAACGGAAGCCGCGCTGGTAGCCGCAGAAACTATGGCCAGTCGCTTTGGTTGCGGCGGGCTGTACTTCGCTCTGCCTACACAGGCAAGCTCAAACGCTATGTTTTCGCGTATTAAAGACTGGACGGGTCGAATAGGGCTTGACGAGCCGCAAACTATAGATTTGCTGCACGGTAAAAAGATAGTGAGCGGCGACTATCGCGATATTTTAGATACTCACGGCGACAAAAGCGAAGGCGTTTATATCAACGAATGGCTCGCCGGTACTAAGCAGCTGTCGCTTTTCCCAAGTTTCGTAATCGGCACTATTGACCAGTTGTTGATAACTTGCTTAAAGCAACGGCATTTTATGCTGCGTCACCTCGGAATGGCAAATAAAGTTGTTGTCATTGATGAGGTACACGCTTACGACGCGTATATGAACGTATACCTGACTAGGGTTATGGAATGGCTCGGAGCGTATAATGTGCCTGTTGTGCTGCTTTCTGCTACGCTCACCGTTGAGAGTAAGCAGAAACTAATAAACGCGTACTTGAACAAGCAGGACATAACGCTGACTAATATATATCCCGTGATAACAACCGCGGATAAGTCCGGCGCAGTTATCGAACACGCAATAGCTTCAACTAATCAGCAGATGACAGTGCAACTGCGCGAAGCGCAAGAGCCGATTGAGCTTTTGAGAGCCGAACTGGTTGATGGCGGAGTAGCGGGAATTATCTGTAATACGGTAAAGAAAGCTCAGTTGATATATGCCCGGTTAAAAGAAGCCGGAGAGAACGCGATTTTGCTTCATTCATACTTCAAGTTGGAGGACAGAGGAGCAGTTGAGGAAATAATTCAGGAGCGTACAGGAAAGAACAGCAGAATGAACGCTCCGCGTGATAAGTTAATTGTAGTCGGTACGCAGGTTTTAGAACAGTCGCTTGACCTTGACTTTGATGTACTAATAACTGACCTCTGCCCTATGGACTTACTCATACAGCGTATAGGGCGTATGCATAGGCACAAGAGAGCACGACCCGGCAAGCTGACGACGCCAAAATGCTACTTAATGGAGAACGAGCATAGCGGGCTGCTTTATACTGATTATCTGCTAAACAAGACGAGGAGCTTGTTAAAGCCGCGCCGGGAGCTTACGTTGCCAAACGATATAGCCGCGCTTGTAAACGAAACCTACAACGGAGGAGCGGCGGACGGCAAGGACGAATACGACAGGCTTATACTGGAAAAACGAGAGAAAGCAAAAACGTATTTGCTGGGTTCGCCGTTTACCACCGGGAAGCAGTCGTTATCAGCTATGCTCAATTTTGAGTTTAGCTCCAGGAATGAGAAGCTAGGGCTAGGCGCAGTCAGAGATACGCAGGATAGCGTAGAAGTGGTGTTATTATACGCGGACGAATATCTATCGCAGCTTGACCCGACAGAGTTGCAACTACGAACTTTGAGGCTTCCGGTTGCGTTCGGTACGCCGTGGATAATTGATAAAGTCATTGACGCGCTGGAAGCGGGAGTTACGAAACCGAGAAGCGATGAGCTGGGCAACTTATTCTTGGTTCTCGACGGCAACAACGAAGCCGAGCTTTGCGGGTACAAGCTGAAATACTCAAAGGAGGTAGGCTTAGAATATGAAAAATGCGAATAGGTTTAACTTGCTTGATGAGCCGTGGATATTGGTTCTGGACACGCAGGGGAAACAGCAGAAGTTATCGCTAAAACAGATATTTTCACAAGCCTCGGAACTTTCGACGCTCGCAAACGAGCTGCCGACGGTGGACGTGTCAATACTGCGCCTGTTGCTTGCGATAATGCACCGCGCGCTTGTGCCTACGAAGTTGCCAAGTTTTGAAGCTGCGCTGGATTTGTGGAAGAAGCAATGGACGGAGGGGCTAGATGTTGGCACGATACTCGCGTATCTCGAGGAACAGCGGGACGCGTTCTGGCTGATAGGCGATAAGCCGTTTAAGCAGGTTCACGTTGAGAACCACGGAACGCCGTATGACGCGGCTAAACTACACGGCAGTATATCGCAGAGCGGTGGCAAGGCTCGGCTGTTCAATCAGATTAACGGGGCAGACAAGCAAGAGCTAAACGCTGATTTAGCGGCGCGTATGTTGCTCCACTACATTGACTATGGCGATAGCGCGGCAAAGTTTGTCGCAAACGACAAACTTATAGACGGCAACATAATCGGAGGCGTGAAAGTTTCGCATACAAGCCAATTCGGAGCTGTCATACCAAAGGGCGAGACGCTTGAAAAGACGCTGTTGCTGAATTTTGTTCTTGCAGACGCAGCGAACGGGTGGACACTGTGGGAAACGAGATTACCGGTGTGGGAACTCCCGGCAGTAGCGAAGCGTACAATGATAGCCGCCGATAGCAATTCGCAAGCCGACCTGCTGACGACGCTATGGCGCAAGGTTGAGCTAACGTGGAACGACAGTAACAAATGTACAGGTTTCGTATTCCACTACGATACTCCTAAAAGCGTACTTCTCCGAAGCGAGACAATGGCGGGCGTTAAGAGTACGAAAGCTACAGCGGCAAAGCCGCCCGAGTTATCGTACGTACAATTTCACTCGAACCGCGCAGTGTGGAGAGATTTCGGGTCGCTATTTGTGAAAGAAGATTTGAAAGAATCCGCGAAGTGCCTTTTGTGGCTTGCAGAGCTTGACCACTACGAGCTAATAAACGCCAACACACTCAACATTCAAACCGTAGGCATTGATTACGGAGCGATGATGTCGGCGATTGACGAGATATACAGCGACAGCATTGAGGTAAACGCCGCTATCCTACAGGATATGGGTAATAGCTGGGCGCCGAGAATCAGTGACCTTGTAGCGATTACAGATAAGGCGGTATCGGCCATAGGCTATTTAGCGGTTATGCTCGCAGAGGCTTGCGGAGCGTCAAAGCCCGGCGGTGGTAAGTCTGACCCGAAGATTGATGGTAAGCGCGATTCGGCTAAAGCTGAAGCGTATAACACTCTTGACCCTAAGTTTAGAGGGTGGCTGATACAAATAGACGAAAATACCAAAATGACGGAGAAACTCGACGAGTGGAAGTCAATCGTCAAAGATACGCTGACGGATATAGCCGGCGACCTGATTGAGTCCTGTGGAAGCGGCGCAATAACCGGGCGCAACGGTATGACTTCCGCGGTTGCGGAGAGCAAATTCAGAGCCGCGTTGCACAAAGCACTATACGGCGATAGTAAGAAAACTAAAAATAACGCTACGGAGGTTGACGATGGATACTGAATCGACACGACAGGAAGTAAAGCGGGCAGTTGCAGGAGTAACCACGAAAGCTTTTAATGCACCTGACGCTTCCTCAACTAAGGCACTTCTCGCGAAGCTACGGCGCGGCGCGGGTAAGCCGCCCGGAGAAGTCCCGGAGATTTTTGAGCTTACGCTTGGAAATCTCAGTGAATCGGCTAATCCGCAGGCGGAGAACGCGGTACATATTGCGCTGACGCTCTTTGCGGTACAGCAACAGGGGAAGCGCGGCAATAACGGTAGCGTGAAATTTGGCAGGGCGGTTCGGCAGATTGCTACGGGCGAAACTAACGCCGAAGTTGCAAGCGACGGAGTAACCAAACGGTTTAACACGGTTCTCACAGCCGGAAGTATAACAGAATTGAGCGTTCACGTGCGGGGTTTAGTAAAGCAATGCAAGGAAGCCGCCGGCATAGATTTTGTAGAGTTTGCACTTGACTTGTATGACTGGCAGTTTGACAAGGAAAGCATCGCCCAAAAGTGGGGACGTGAGTTCTGGCAACTAACTAAATCAACAAAAATCGAAGGAGATAACATTCAGTGAAAGACAACCTTTACGTAGACGTTCACGTAATCCAGACAGTTCCGCCCTCTTGCGTTAATCGCGACGATACGGGCAGTCCTAAGACAGCGGTATACGGCGGAGTAACCCGCGCCCGCGTTAGCTCGCAAGCGTGGAAGAAGGCGACGCGCAGTTTTTTCACCGAGCAGGGTATCCGCACAAAAAATCTTGTGTCTGTGATTGCAAACGACATCGCGGCTCTTGACAACAGCGTTGTAGCTCTTGACAGTAGCTTTGCGGAAGCAGAAGCGCGAAAAAAAGCTACTGCCGTTCTAAATGCTGCCAAGCTTATTAACGCCGCAGGGACACTTGACGCGCTGTTCTTTATCAGTCCGGCTCAAATTCACGCGGTTGCTCAACTGGCGATTGACGGCGTAACGAATAAGACGCAAATTCAAGCGGCTTTGACGGGCAACAACACTTACGACATCGCCCTATACGGGCGTATGGTTGCCGCCGACCCCGACTTAAACTCTGACGCTTCGTGTCAAGTCGCGCACGCGATAAGTACGCACCGCGTTGATATGGAGTTCGATTACTTCACTGCGGCAGACGATGCAAGCGAAGCTGACCACGCCGGCGGAGCAATGATAGGCACGGTTGAATTTAACAGCTCAACGCTCTATCGCTATGCCAACATAGCGGTACACGACCTTGCGCGGCAGGTGGGCAACGCGGACGCTGTTCGCGCGGTCAAGGAGTTTGTGACCGGTTTTGCGAAGTCGATGCCGACGGGGAAGAAAAACACCTTTGCTAACGGTACGCTTCCCGACTATTTGCTTGTAACCGTTCGGCGCGACCAGCCGGTGAACCTTGTCGGCGCGTTTGAACGCGCAATCAAGAGTAACGACGGCTACGTTGAAAAGTCCATTACCGCGCTCAAAGAGTATAAAGCCAAAGTCTACGGCAAATGGTGCGATGAAGCGGAACACGAGTACGAAGTAGAAGCGGGTACTTTTACCGAGCTGCTGAACAAGCTAACGGAGGACCTTGAAAATGACCTTACTGCTTAGGTTAGCCGCGCCGTTGCAGAGTTGGGGGATTAACAGCAAATTCAACACGCGGCAAAGCGAAAAAGAGCCGTCTAAAAGCGGCGTAATAGGTTTGCTCGCGGCGGCGCTGGGGCGGAAAGTCACAGATGATATTTCAGACCTCGCCGCGCTGAAGTTTGGCGTGCGTACTGACAAGCAGGGCAGCGTGTTGCGGGATTATCACACCGCAACGGTAACCAAAGCCGGAAAAAACGGGAAACTTGTAAAAGTTCCCGGTTCTGCGGGTTCGTATGTTACGAACCGCTTCTACCTGCAAGACGCGGTTTTTGTAGCGGCGGTTGAGGGCGACGACGTGCTAATCAAGCGGCTTGAAGATGCGTTGCGTCGCCCAAAGTTTCCGATGTATCTCGGGCGGCGCAGTTGTCCGCCAACGCTTCCGTTGTTACTGCATACCAGCGATTTGGAGCTTGAGGCTGCCTTGAGGGCTGAACCCCGGCAGGCGGAAGGAACCGGGGCTATGCGGATAATGCTTGACGACGCAAACGGCACTATCAGCAGAAATGATACGCCGGTTTCGTTCAACCATAACAATAAGCGCTACGCAACCCGCATAGCGCGGGCAACGTTTACGAAAGGGGAGTAGCTATGTATATTTCGCAGATACTCGCCAACGACACAATCCGCGAAGTTCAGCGCAAGCTGTATTCTCCTGAAACTGTCCACGCCATTATCGCGGGGGCGTTTGAAACTTCCGCGAAAAAGTTGTATCGCGTGAGCGACAGTAAAATTCTCGTAGTCAGCGACCAACAGCCGAGCAATCCTGAAAAATTTGAACAGCTCGGCGGCGTTGTAGTTACAAAATCCTACAACGCGCTGCTTGCGGGAGTTTGCACAGGCGCGAAATATCGCTTTACGCTTAAAGCCAGCCCCACTAAACGCGATAAGAGCAAGGGCAACAGGATATTCGGTCACGTTACAACTGAGCAGCAGGAAGAGTGGCTATGCGGCAAAGCCGAAGCCAATGGTTTCAAATTACTGTCGAACAGAGTAGTAAAGCGCGACACGCTCGATTTCAAAAAGCAGGGGAATACTATCACTATCGCGCTGGCAACATTTGACGGCGTTCTTGAGGTCGTAGACGCAGTAGGGTTTCGTGAGGCGCTTACGCGGGGAATTGGTCGTAGCAAGGCGTATGGGGCGGGACTGCTCACCGTGGGTAAAATTGATGGATAAAGTATCTGCTAATACGCCGGGCTTGCAAGAGCAAAATCGCATTAGCGACAGGCTGACATTTCTATACGTTGAGCGTTGCGTAATTAACCGCGCAGAGAACGCGATAACAATAACGGACACCCGCGGAACGGTCAATGTACCTGTGACCCTGCTCAGCGTCTTACTTTTGGGACCGGGAACAAAAGTAACGCATCGCGCAGTTGAGCTGGCTGCGGACTGCGGAGTAATGTTTATCTGGGTCGGCGAGCAGGGTGTACGCTATTACGCTCACGGAAAGCCCCTGTCCGCCAGTTCAAAGCTAATTCAGCGGCAGGCGGCTCTCGTGAGCAACGTAAAGTCGCGGGCGGCCGTATGCCGTAAGATGTACCAAATGCGTTTCAAAGAAGATGTCAGCGGGAAAACAATACAAGAGCTTCGGGGACTTGAGGGGACGCGGATTGCGCGCGTTTACTATGAACAGGCAAAAATGACGGGCGTACCCTGGAATTACCGGACGTATAACTTGGACGACTTCACCGCAAACGATAGCATTAACCAGGCTCTTACAGCAGCTCACCAGTGTTTATATGGCATTTGCCACTCTGCAATAGTCGCGCTGGGATTAAGCCCGGCGCTCGGGTTCGTGCATACGGGTCACGAAAACAGCTTTGTTTATGACATAGCCGACTTGTATAAGCACACAATTACTATCCCGATAGCTTTTGATATGGTTGCGAGTGGCGTTGGTGACATTCCCGGAGCGGTGAGGCGCGAAACGCGTGACGTATTCAAGAAAACGAAGCTATTGAAACAAATAATCAAAGATTTACATTCAATTATACAGATTGAGGGTGAAGACGCGCCGGAGGTTGATATTCTTAACCTTTGGGACGACAAACTTGGCGAGGTAGACGGCAACAAGAATTACGGAAGTAAGCTCGCTGACGCTATAGAAGCGGAAGAAGATGACCCGGACGATGAAGGGAGCGGAGAAACGGAGGCGGTATGGTCGTACTAAGGGTAGAAAACGCAAAGCAGGACTTGCGGGGCGACTTAACAAAGTGGCTGATTGAAATAGACAGCGGTTTTTATGTTGGCGAGTTGAACGCGAGGGTGCGTGAGAAATTGTGGGAAAGAGTGTGTAAGTTTATTAGGGGCGGCAATGCGATAATGGTTTATTCTACTGACACCGAGCAAGGCTATGACTTTAAGGTATACGGACGCGGAGCGTGGGAACCAATTAACTTTGACGGTTTGAAGCTGATACTGCGACCAAATTCTAAGCGGCTAATCAGTCGCGAGTTAAACTCATATCAGCAAGGCGCGTCCAAAGCATCGAACTATTTGAAAGCGAGGCGAGGCAACAAAGCGCGACTGGAAAAGCAGAGAGATTCACAGTTTTCTCCTAAAGATTTTTAGTATGAGGACAGCGGTCAAAGCAAGAGTACGCGACTATTTGCCCCACGCGCGTGGGGGTGTTCCCTTGCAAGAGTTCGGGCAATACGGAGGAAAAACATTTGCCCCACGCGCG
>JAISJH010000071.1 GCA_031261635.1 Oscillospiraceae bacterium | reverse complement strand
CATATACCCCGTCCGCGGGGCGCGCAAACCCCGGCCCCCCGACCCCATAACCGACTGTAACCCCCCCGGCACTGGATCCCCGCGCCGGTTTCAATCCTACGTATCGCAAGCGTTCCGCGGCTCGCAATGACGGACTTTTAAGTCGTTACCGTTTGAATATAAAATTGAATACAACAGCCCGATTATTCACTATTGGAGAGAGCAACTATGAAACGCGCTGAAATTATCGCACAACTTAAAACGCTCATTATCCCCGGGATAATCGCCGGGGTTATGCTTATCGCGGTTTGCGTGATACTGCTTGTCTGGAACAGTCTGAAAGCCGGGCAGCCGGAGCAGTTCGCGGCGACGCGCTACGGCGGCGGGGATATTACGCAGGTTTCGGCGTATTTCGCGGCGGGTACGGGACTGACCTACGACCAGCTTCGGACTACCGAGCGGACGCTCGGCGCGGACGACCAGACCGTCGTGCAGTCCTGGAGCCTTTCGTCGCAGTCGCTTGAAGCCGCTCCGAACGAAGCCGTCGCTAAAAATACCGTAAAACTAGACGCAACGGCAGTCGGCGGCGAATATTTCCTGTTCCACCCTTTCCCGCTGAAATCCGGGGCGTATATCCAGCCGGACGACCTTATGCGCGACCGCATTGTTATAAATAAACAGGCCGCCTGGCTACTCTACGGCAGCAATAATATCAAAGGCAAGCACGTGACGATACGCGAGAGCCTCTATATCATTTCCGGCGTGGTGGACGACGGCAACGCCAACGCCTGCGCCTACGTGCCGTATGAAATGCTTCCGGCGGATACTAAGTTCCCAGTATATGAGGCGGTATTGACGAATAAATTCACAGGCTACGCGCTGACCGCGCTGAAAGCCGTCACTGGCTTCGGCGGTGCCGCGCTGGTTGAGAACACTTCGCGCTTCGCGATACCGCAGGTTTGGAACGTCCTGCTGACGTTCAACGACCGCGTTCAGCAGACTAACGCGATAAGCTATCCCTACTGGGAAAACCGCGCGAGGGTAGTAGAGAACAAGCTCGCGCTACTACTGCTATTCGGCGGCCTGCTGCTGATTTGGCCGATTATACTGATATTTATGGTAGTGATAAAGGTGATAAACCTGATAGTAAACACAATAGAGATATCAGCGGCAAAAGCCTACCGCGGCTATTGACAAACGGTAAGCGGCGGGGTATAATAGGTCTATGGGAGGTGACTGTTATGGCTACATCGACATTTGACAAGAAAATAGTAATAGGTCCCGCAGCCGCAAAGCGGCTCGCCGCGGCGCTCAATAACCCGTATCGCAGACCTTTGCCCGATTTGACGGAAGAAAAGAAGCGGGGTGAAGAAGCTTGGCAAATATATCTAAAAAAATCAGCGAAATCATTGCCGACAACAGAGGAGAAGAACTCCTAGCCGCAATAGCGAATTTTTCGTGTAAGGACAAAGACGTAGAGCGGTTTCTTAAGACCAAGGCTCTTGAATCGGACAAACGCAATAAGAGCCGGACGTATATTGTCATCGAAGATGAGCAGGTGGAAAACGGGAAATTGGAAATTCTGGCGTACTTTACTTTAATGTTTAAGGTGCTTTACCTGGGCGATAGCGTGTCTAAGTCTGTGCGTAAAGCGATTGACGGGTTCAACAAAGATGTTCCCGCCGTTGCTGTTTTGCTTATAGGACAGTTTGGTAAAGACGAAAACGCGGCTCGTGACATTTCCGGCGAAGTGTTTTTGAAATTTTGTTTATCGGTAGTTCGTGAAATTCGCGAACTTGCGGGCGGGCGTGTGGTTTTGCTTGAGTGTCTCCCAATCCCGCAGGTTGTTGACTTCTACGAGCGCAGCGGTTTCACGTATCTCCAGACCGACCCCCGCGATAAGTACCGGCAGTTGATACTGCCGCTTTAATGTTAATACTTTCGCCCCCGCCGTTTTTAAGCGGCGGGGCTTTTTTGTGCCGCTAGACCAACCCTCCGCTAGACGTATATCGCGTCTACCTCGTCTATTGTGTGGTGGCCTTTGCCGTCGGCGGTTGGTTTGTAGGACAGGGCGTATAGCTTGCCGGGGCGCACTTTGCGCCGCAAATTCGGTAGATATTGGTACTCGCGCTTGCTGATAATCTTCTCGGCAATCTCGGCTGAATTGTTTACTATGTAGATAATAGTCGGCTCGGCGATATAAAATTCCGCGACGCGCTCCGTACCGCTGTACAGGAGCCTGTGGTGGTCTATGTCAATTACGCACCAGTTGCGTAATCGCAGTGCGTTGGGCGATTTGATTTTGACAATGCCTCCCGCGCTTTTTACTCTAAGCGGGTATTTGCAGTTTGTACAGCGCAGGGTTTCTTTAGCGAGCAGGGTGCCGCAATTAGGGCAGTTAACTTTATCCATATCTTTCCAGTCCTCATTACGCTATGTGTTGAATACTTCGGCTTGGAAAAATTATAACATATTTGTGACATTTTGTCAACATATGTATTCTAAAACGGTGAAAACATAGATTACACTAAGGTGAGAGGTGTATACTATGGAAGATATGCTATTAGACTCAAAAGTCGTCGGTAGAGCAATCGCGGGTTTTAGAACGAAAAAGGGTGTAACGCAGGAAGTTTTAAGCGGGTTGTCAAATATTGGAAGGACGCATTTGAGCGCGATTGAACGCGGCGAACGCAAGCCCACGCTTGAAACGCTGTACCGAATAAGCTACGCGCTCAATATACCTATGAGCGAGATAGTGCTCGAGGTTGAAAAGAACCTGCCGTAAAAATAAGAATTGTGGTTCACCGCCGGGACTGTGTAGGGGACGATGCCCACATCGTCCCGCCGGGTTTTGCCGCTCTGCGTAATACGCGCGGTTGTGCAATTCGCGAGGCTGTATTCAAAACGCGAAAAGCTCAAAAGTCCGTCATTGCGAGCGCCGGTAAATTTAACAGACAACCAAGGTCTAGGCGCGAAGCAATCCAGTAGGATAAGCCGCAGATACGTATGTTACGCTCCCGGCACTGGATTGCCGCGCCGGTTTCAATCCTACGTATCGCAAGCTTTCCGCGGCTCGCAATGACGGACTTTTGAGTTGTTACCGTTTGAATACGCGTCCTATATATAAAAAGCCGAGGGCCGCGTTACCGCAGCCCCGGCTTGCTGTTTTCATTTTGGCTTTTAATACTCATCGCCGTAGGTGTAGCCCGGTACCTGCGTTTGCTTGTTGAAAACTTCGTTGCCCATCAGAATTGCGAAAATTTTCTTGTAATCCTCGTTCTGCGGCTGGTCGGGGAAGGCGCGGGATATCGCGGCGGCGCGCTCGTCCCAGCCCTTTTTGAACTCGCTGTGCGTGAGGATATACATATCGCCGCGCAGCATTGCGCGTAGGATACGTTCGCCGGCTTCCTCGGGGATACGCATAATCTTTGAAAAATCGGGCATTTCAAAGCCCGGAGGCGGTCCCTGCGGAGCGTCCCCGTCTTTGGGGGGCGGGGGAGGAGGTGGCATTTGCGGAATTTCAACGCCTAAATGCTTCGCGCGAAGCTCGCCGGAGGACTGACCGAGGTTAGTCGTATAACCGCCCGGACAGAACACTGCCGAGCCGACTTTCGAGCCGATAGCCTCGAGGTCCATTTTCAGCGTTTCCATTACCGTTACAACGCCCATTTTCAGCGAGTTGTACAGCGTGAACTTCGGCACGGGGACAATCGCCGCTTTCGACGCCGTGGAGATTACATAGCCCCACTCGCCGTGAGCGAGGATACGCGGGAGAATTGTCTTGATACCGTTTAGGATACCGCGATAGTTGACGTCGATTGCGAGGTCGATGTCCTCCCATTTGTCCTCCCAGATATTGCCTTCGGGGATACCGATACCCGCGTTATTGAACAGGATATGGATTTTGCCGAATTTAGCTTCGGCGGCGTCGGCGGCTTTGGCGTACTCCGCGCGGTCGGTTACGTCGAGCTTGACGCCAAGCGCGGGCTGACCCTTGTCGGCGAAGTATTTGGTGGCTTCGTCAAGCGCGCTCTGACGGAAGTCCGCAAGGACGACGTTGACGCCGGCGTTTGCGAGAACCTTAGCGGTACCAAGTCCGAGCCCGCTAGCGCCGCCGGTGATAAACGCGGTTTTGCCTTTGATGTCTGCTTTTGTCATAGTGTCTGCCTCCTGTTTTTATTTTGCCTAAAGTATACCACATTAGGAAAGCATTGTCAAGTGCGTAACAGTTAACAAATATCAAATATCAAATATCAGAGACGAGAGTTTGGACGAGGGTTGCGGGGGGACGACCGGGTATTGCACGCCTTTGTAGGGGCGAGGCTTGCCTCGCCCGGACTACGCAACCCACGTCATACCAACGTATCAGCGAAGCGCCCGCCCCCGTCCACCGTCCCGGCGCAGTGCGCCGTCTTTGCGAAGCACCGGTAAGCCCGCGATACGTAGAATGTTACAGGTGCGAAGCAATCCAGTGCCGGGAGGATAACAAACGTCTTACGTATCGTAGGACTACTACGTCAACCCTGGATTGCTTCGCCGCGTTTCAATGTTACGTATCGCAAGTGCGGAGGCGGCTTCGCAAAGACGGGCAGGGCGAAGCCCTGCCCTGTCCCGGCGCAGTGCGCCGGGACGGTGGACGTGGGTTGCGCAATCCGGGCGAGGCAAGCCTCGCCCCTACAAAATGGCAAAATTATAGGCGCAAACCCTCGTCCAAACCAAAAAAGCCCCCCTCTTTAGAGGGGGGTGCCGCCCGCAGGCGGCGGGGGGTGCCTCGCGCCCCTACGAACCTATCAATATTTATTTAGCTGGCGGGGTTTGTTTGCTCCGCTGATTTGTTCGTCTTTTATTTTGAATTTGCGTATCAATTGATAGAGTAAATCCGCCTGGCTTGTCATTTCCTGGCTTACTGACGCTGTTTGTTCCGCTGTCGCGCTGTTTTGCTGAACCGTCAGCGATACCTGGTTCAGGCCGGTGTTGATATTTTCCACCGCTGTGCTTTGCAGTTTGGTCGCTTCAGGTATTTGTTTGACAAACTCGTTGGTTTCGTTGATACCCGCCATAATTTCATCGAAAGACGCCGAAGTGCTTTGCGCTATATTCATTCCGAGCGTCGCTTTTTCAACGGAGCTTGAAATGAGGTCGCCTGTTTCCTTTGCCGCCGTGGAGCTTTTGGACGCTAGGCTCCGCACTTCGTCCGCTACCACCGCAAAACCTTTTCCGGCCGTTCCGGCTCTTGCCGCTTCGACTGCCGCGTTCAGAGCTAAAATATTAGTCTGGAAAGCTATGTCCTCAATGACTTTTATTACCTTTGCTATGTTTGAACTCGCGTCGTTGATTTCCCTTACGGCGGCTGTCATTTGCTGTATTTGTTCGCCGCCTTTTTCCGCGATTTCTTTGATTTTTTGTGACGCTACGGCCGCCTTGATAGCAAGGTCCTCGTTTTGCTGTGTCAGTTCGGCGACTTCGTGCGCTTCGGACGATAGCTTCTCGATAGAAGCCGCCTGCTCGGTGGAGGACTGCGCCAATAACTGCGCGCCGTCGGAAAGTTGCTGGGAGCCGGAGGTAACTGCTTCGGCGGAGGCGAGAAACTCCGTAAAAACTTCGTTAGTAGACGCTACCATTTGCTTCAGGGCTACGTTCAGCTCGTCCTGAGCGGAGTGCGGGATTACGTCTACCGTTAAATCTCCGTCCGCTACAAACTGAACCGCCCTGACCTGCTCCTTTATGCTGTTAACCATATCGCCGAAGGCTCGTGTTAACAGTACGATTTCGTTTTTCGTAGCCTGTTTGCCGGTGTCTCGAAGCGTGATTTGTTCCACTTCGCCCGCCGCAAGCGCGTTTACCGTTGACGTAAGCGACGGTAAGCCGCTCAGTTGACTGCGGACGTTAAAGAATATAATCACCGAGATTAGCAGAACAAGCAAAACGCCTGAAATGATAATTACCGTCGTAAGCCCCCGCGCGGCGGCCTCGACTGTGTTAACCGGAACTATTCCGCAGACGTTCCAGTATTGTTCGGTTGTCCCGATTTTCACGCCAATCATCGAGATTATCATATCTTTATTGGCAAGGTTAGAATACGCTTCGTCATAGTGCGTCCCGCCGCTTTTAGCTACCCTGGCGACATCGGCCGCGACCGCGCTCAACCACGTTTCGTCAAAGCTTTTCAAGAGGAGGTCAGCGTTTGAGTGAGTGGAAATCAGGCCGTTGGGACTTAGCGTCAATACGTAGCCGTCGTCCAGTATAGTCGCCTTATTCATTGACTCAATAACCGGCGACATATCAATATCCGCGCCGACCGCGCCGATAGTCGTACCGTTTTTGATAACGGGGATTGTAATGGAGTAAATCAGTTTATCCACCCCGGCGACCGTATATATGTACGGGTCAGTAACGTAAGGTTTGCCGCTTTTTAACGCGCCTTGGTAGTAGTCCCCGGCAACGGGGTCGTCGTAGTCGGCAAGCGGTTCAAGCCCCGCCGCCGATACATACGGCACAAAGCGTCCGGTATCGTCGTGATAAGGCGCTTCACCCCTGTGCGCCTCATCGTTTCCGTCAAACGCGTTCGGCTCGAACGCGCACCATATGCCAAACATATTGGAATTAGCGGAGAGTACATTTTGAAATTCCTTGACTGTGTCAGTCCGACCGTCCTCGGTTCCGACAAAGCCCGCGATTATAGGTGCAATCGTAGAAATACTGCCGAAGTTTTCGTTGCCTATTGCCTGAAACGCGCTTCCGTAATGACTGACGGTCTCCTCAAGAACGTCTTTAGAAAGCCTGTTGATAACGGTGGTGGAGCGGTTGTTAAGTATGAGAACCATAGCGACAATGCCGATTACAAACGCGATGATGACGGGGATAAGGATAGCGGTCTTGATGTCACGAGTTTTCATAAGGTTGCACCTCATAAATGAGATATACTGTCAGAATTAGCAGTATTCACCAATAATAATAGCAGATATTATAAGCTTTGTCAAGCCCCCTTTTCGAAATAAATACGCCAAAAGGTTAAAGTTGCTTGAATGTTTACGCCCCGGTACAGTTAACAGTTATCAAATATCAAATATCAAATATCAGAGACGTGGGGTTGGACGGGGGTTGCGTCCCTGCGGGGGGTGCCACGCCTCCCCGTCCAAATCCTCGTCCACGCGCCGTGCGCGTCTTTGCGAAGCACCGGTACGCTTGCGATACGTACCCAGTTACAGGTGCGAAGCAATCCAGTGCCGGAGGGATAACATACATTCTTACGTATTTACGTATCTGGAATTACTACGTCAACCCTGGATTGCTTCGCCGCATACAGACTTGCGAAATTCTACAATGGGAGCGATTCGCCGTCCGCGGAGGACCGGCTTCGCACAGACGCGCCCGGCGCGTGGACGTGGGTACGCCGGCGGGAGGTGCCTCGCCTCCCCGTCCAAACCTACGTCTCTGATATTTGATATTTGATATTTGATAACTGTTAACTGAACTGAACCACTCCTCTTGACTTTAACGCTGTAGTGTGATATAATAACGAATAGATATATAGACCGCTTGATTATGAGGTTTACTATGCTTAAAATGTTGACCGGGTTTACCCACAATATTGATGATTTTCAATTGGCGCGGCAGGATTTGCGCGAGCAGATTCAGCTTTCCGAGAACCGTTTGGCTAATACTATAGGGCTGTTTTCCTGCCATTCCGTAGCGTTTACCGAGGGGATTATTTCAGAGCTTCAACATTCCTACCCGTTCCCGACGGTTGGCATAAGCACGATTTATTCGGGGACGGACAAAGGCCGCGAGGGCTTCGGACTGAGCGCCGTTGTCCTCACTTCCGACGATTTGACTTTTGGCGTAGAGACTATAGACCTAAGTAACGACGACGGAGCGCGCGGTCGCGTTGAGAACGCCGTAGCGAAGCTGTTCCGCGAGGCGCGTCCCGCGGCGCTGTTTCTCGTCGGCGAAAGCTCTCACGAGCTTTCCGGCGAAATACTTGTGCAGTACATAGACGAAGCTACGGGCGGCGGGATTCCGCAGTTCGGAATGTTCGCGGCTTCGAGTTCGAGCGACGCTCAGGCTACGGATTCGGCAATGTACTACAACGGCGAGGCGCTCAAAAATTTAATCGCGCTTATCGCGGTTTACGGCGACTTCAACGTCGATTTCCATAATATCTCTACCGCCGACACGCTGACGCACAGCCTTAGCGGCCGCGTTACGAAAAGCAGCGGCAACCTTATCGAGGAAATTAACAATATGCCCGCGCTGGAGTTTTTCGCTTCAAAACATCTCGAACTTGCGCTGCTTATTACCGCGCCGTTTATCGTGACTTACCCGGACGGTTTTACGGTTACGCGCTGTATGATGCCCTTTAGTTCGGCGGAAAACGGCGTTATATTCTTTGGCGCCATTCCCGAGGGTTCGCGCCTGGTCTTTGGAATACCGCACCGCGAGGACGTTTATAAATCCGCGCGGCAGTTAGTAGCCAAGTTGAAAAAAGAAAATGTTTCAGGCGTAATAATAAGCAGCTGTATCTACAGAAGCTGGCTCGTAGCGGGATACGAGGACACCGAGGAGGAAATATTCCGCGAGGTCTTTGGCGAGGCGAACATACCCTACTGGTTTATGTACTCCTTCGGCGAACTATCCCCGACAACCTACGACGGCAAAGAGGAGAATTTTTTCCACAACTACTCGCTCACGGTTATGACGTTTTGAGTTAGTTAGCAGTTATCAAATATCAAATATCAAATATCAAATATCAGAGACGTGGGTTGGACGAGGGTTGCGGCACCCCCCGTCCAAACTCCCGTCTCTGATATTTGATATTTGATAACTGTTAACTGTACTACCGTCTCATCATCGCGTCCGTAACGCTTGCCGCAACGGAGGTTTCCATTTTTTCAAGTACCGCCGCGCTGTTCTCGGCGGGCATATAGTTTAGTATTGCCGCCATATCGGTTGTGCTGTAGAGGCGCTGGATAATTCTCGCGGCTTCCGTCGGGTCCATTGCGGCGTAGGTATCGCCGAGGTTTTGCATTGCGGCGAGCGTTGCTTTATCGGGCTTTTCCTGGAGGTAAATCGGGATACCCTTGCCGGAGGCTATATCGTCCTCGCGCTTTGCCACGGCCTCTGTGCGGAGGTCGAGCGCGGCCTTGTCCGCTTCCGACTTTTCGTCAAAGGCTTTTTCTTTCGCGTCAAGCTCCGCTTCGCGCTTTGCTATTTCAGCTTCGCGCTCGTTTAAGGTTTCAGTGAATTTCGTAACCGAGCTATACGCCGGGTCAAGCTTATAGATTGCCCCGAAGGCTTTAGAGCGTAAATTCATAGGCTGGTCGGTAGTATACTCGATGTATCCGAACACGCCGACGCCCGCCAGCAGAACAATTATTATCAGTATCAGCGGCAGAACGTGGCTTTTTTTCTTATTCTCGGGAGCCTTGCCGTCCTTGCCGGTCTTAGCGTCCGTTTTTGAAGCCGCCGTAGCGTCGGTAGTCGCGGGAGGCTTGCCGCTCGCTTTGCCCTTTGCCGCTTTAAGCTTGTCGCTGGCGGCTTTTTTAGCGGCTTTTTTGGAGGCTTTGGCTTCGGCTTTCGCTACTATCTTTGCGGCTTTTGCGTCTATCTTTCCCGCCGCCTTGTCCGCTTTTGCCTTGGTTTGAGCGGCGGCTTTGGCGTTTGCGGCGGCTTTGGCTTGCTCTTTGGTTAATTTAGGCTTCTTTGCCTTAGGCGCGGCCTGAGCCTCCGGGTTCGCGCCGTCCTCGGGTGTTGTTTTTTTCTTAAACATTCTGCGCCCTCGATTGTCAATTATCAACTATCAATTATCAATTAACAAGGTCTGCCGCCATAAAGTCGTCCAGAACAAGCCGTTCGGCGGCGGCCTCCTCGGTTTTCCACTGTTCGTAGTGCTTCTCGCGAAGCTTGTCGTAAGCTTTGAGTTCGTTCATTGTTATTATCAACGCTTGCTGACAGGCCTCGACCTTTTTTTCAGCCTCGGCAATTTTAGGAAACAGCGTTTTGCGGTACTCCCGCAAAAACTCGCGGTAATTGCTGTACTGCGAAAGCTCCCCGACAGTCAGACGCTCCGGTTCGCGAAGCATCTCCGCCTCCACGCGCTCAAGCTCCGCTTCAAGCGCCCGAAGTTCCGTCCTCGCGTTCAAAAGCGCGGTCTTTTGCTCGCTCTCAACCGTGAGCTTATAATCATAAACCGTCTGTAGGCGAAATTTGAACCGTTTCACGTGATACCTCTTGTGGGCGACCTGCGGGTCGCTTAATTGGACGGGGTTACGAGGGAGGGCGACCTGCGGGTCGCGGGGTTTGGACGGGGGTTACTGGGGTCTTGCGACCTGCGGGTCGCGCTGTGAGTCTAGGGACGTGGGTTGCTGGGGTTCCGCTCGTTGCGACGAGCGTCTTAAGGGGCGCCGCCCCTTAAGTATCCCCGCCGCCTTTGTAAAGGCGGGCGAAACTTTTGTTGCTAAATCTTAAGTTTGTGCAACCCCCGTCTCTGATATTTGATATTTGATAACTGTTAACTGCCCTAATGACCTAAAATCTTCTTCATTTTCTCCTGCGTCTCCGCAAAATCCGCGCTCTCGCGAAAATCCTGCTTCAAAAACGCCTGTATCTGCGGACGCAATTTTATAGCGTTATCAATCTCCGGGTTTGACCCCGCCTTATACGCCCCGATATTTACTAAGTCCTCCGCCTGGTTATACACCGCCATAAGGTTTTTTATCGTTCCGGCATAGTTATAGTGGTCGCGCGGGACAATCTCGCTCATAACGCGGGAAACGCTCTGCAAAACGTCAATCGGCGGGTAGTGATTGGATACCGCAAGCCGCCTGTCAAGAATTATGTGACCGTCAAGTATACCCCGCGCGGTATCGGCAACAGGCTCGTTCATATCGTCGCCCTCTACAAGGACGGTATACAGACCCGTAATGCTCCCCTTATCGTTGTTGCCGGTGCGCTCTAAAAGCTTCGGCATAAGAGTATATACGCTCGGTGGATAGCCGCGGCTCACGGGAGGCTCCCCGGTCGCCATACCAATTTCGCGCTGCGCCATTGCAAAACGCGTAAGGCTGTCCATAAGCATAAGGACTTTTAGACCCTTATCGCGGAAGTATTCGGCGATAGTGGTACCTGTCAGCGCGCATTTCAGACGCAACAGCGCCGGCTGGTCAGAGGTCGCAATCACAAGCACCGAACGTTTTAAGCCCTCGGGACCCAAATCGCGCTCTATAAAATCGCGGACTTCGCGCCCGCGCTCGCCTACTAAAACTATAACGTTAACGTCGCTTTTTGCGTAGCGCGACATCATACCGAGGAGCGTGCTTTTGCCTACTCCCGAACCCGCGAAAATACCGAGCCTTTGCCCTACCCCGACCGTTAATAAGCCGTCGATTGAGCGTACCCCGAGCGGCAAAATCTCTGTAACACGGTCGCGTGACATAGGGTGCGGGGGAGCGGCCTCGATAGAGCGGTATTCCTCCGCGACAATAGGAGGGCTGTCGTCAAAGGGTTCGCCGATTGCGTTTACAACCCTGCCGATTAAAGCGTCCCCAAGCCCTATTTGCAGGGGTTTACCTGTGAAACGCACGTAGGCACCATAGCCCACGCCCTCTGTGGAACCGTAGGGCATAAGGAGCGTTCTGTCGCCTTTGAAGCCTACGACTTCGGCGCGTCTGCCTTCTATGTAGCAGAGGTCGCCTACGCGGCTCGGCGGCCCGCTCGCTTCTACGCTGAGACCAACGAGTTCGCGGACGCGTCCCCCGCGCTCTATCGCGCTTGCGCCTTTCAGCTTCGTTTTGAAATCCCCGAATGTGTTATTCATAGCCTCAACCGCCCGTTACGCTCTCGCGCAAGCGTTCGAGCTGACTGTGTAAACTCGCGTCGATTGTTTCAGAACCCGCGTCTATAATAACCTTGCCGAAGTCCGTTTCAATCGAAACTTCGGCCGTGTTAATACCGAGCTGCGTTAAAGCGTTGACAATCAGCGGAGCGTAGAGTTCGTCGCTGTTTTCACCAAAAATTTTATGTACAACCGACAAGGCGAAATCAAGCGCCTCGTTGCGAAGCTGTTCAAGCTGTATTTCGTAGGCCGTCCGAAGCTGCCCGGCCTCGGTATTCAGCTTTTCAGCGAACTCCACTTCAAGCTCGCTCGTTTTAGCCGCAATATCCGCCTTAAGCTTTTCCTCCGCTTCGTCAAGCGCGGCGGTCTTTCCCTCGTCGTAGCCGAGGGTTTTAGCCGAAGCGCGAAGCTCCGTGGCCTCCGTGCGGGCGGCGTCCTTGATATTCTCCGCTTCACGCCCCGCGCTCTCGACGAGCGCGGAAGCGTCGTCACGCGCCGCTTGAAGTATCGCCTCGGCGCCGGCCTCCGCTTCGCTCCGCGTTGTTTCGAGAATGTTAGCTATTTCCTCCGCGGCAAGCTCCGCCGGGTCAACTTCGGGGGCAACGATATCCTGCGAAATATCCTCGGGCGGCTCATCATTCAGCAAGCCGACAAGGGCTTTTTTGTCAGCCTCAGTAAGCACCGGCTCCGGCGCTTTTTCCACTATTCGCACCTGCTCCCGCGCAATCCTAAAGCTCTGCAACATAAAAAACCTCCGGTTTTTTCAAATAACAGTTATCAAATATCAAATATCAAATATCAGATGTCGCGCGCGGCGCGGGACGTTGTGGTTGAAAATTGCGGACTTACTGTAGGGGGCGATGCCCACATCGCCCCGGTTCCGCAGGTTTTAACGTGATAAACCCGGTGGGACGATGTGGGCATCGTCCCCTACAAAATGGTACGTTGAATAGGGCGTAAAACACAGCCAACGTCCAAACCCCCGTCTCTGATATTTGATATTTGCTAACTGTTAACTGTAACTTCGTCTCTGATATTTGATATTTGATAACTGTTAACTATTAAATGATTAGGTCTTCTCCTTCGCCGCGTGCAATTATAATCTCTCCGGCGTCCTCTAGTTTGCGTATTACGCCTACAATGCGCTGCTGGGCTTCCTCTACGTCGCGGACGCGTACAGGACCCATTACGTCCATATCGTCCGTCAGCATTTCCTTCATACGCGAGGAAACGTTTGAGAATATTACGCCCTTGACTTCATCTGTTGACATCTTAAGCGCGACCGCGAGGTCGGTATTTGAAACGTCCTTGAGTACGCGTTGTATCGCGTTCTTTTGAAGCTTGACAATATCCTCGAATACGAACATACGTCTGCGGATATCCTCCGCGAGTTCCGAATCCTGTAGGTCAAGGCTCTCGAGTATGCGCTTCTCGCTCGTTCTGTCGAGGGAGTTGATAACCGCGACAATCGCGTCGATACCGCCGACGGCGATTTGGTCGCTTACGCCCATTGAGGTTATCTTATGCTCGAGAATACGCTCCGCCTCCTTGACGTATTCCGGCGAAGTCGCGCCCATATTCGCTATGCGCCGCACAATATCGCTTTGCCGGTCGGGAGGCAGGCTCGACAGCACCTCTGCGGCCTGCTTTGAATCCATATAACTAAGCACGAGCGCGATTGTCTGCGGGTGTTCGTTATGTATGACGTTCAAAATCTGCTTACTGTCGGCCTTGCGGATAAAGTCAAAGGGTTTTACAGCGAGCGACGATGACAGCCGCTGAATAAGCTCGTTCGCCTTATCCACGCCTATAGCCTGTTCAAGTATTTCACGCGCGTAGTCTATGCCGCCCTCGGTAATAAACTTCTGCGCGAGGCACATCTCGTAAAACTCCTGAACGATAGCGTCCCGAACCTCCGGCTCAACGCGCCGCGTGGTGGTTATCGAAAGCGTCATCTGCGAGATTTCCTCGTCAGTCATATACTTATAAAGCTTCGCGGAGGTATCCCGCCCCAAAGTTATAAGCAATATAGCGGCCTTCTCCTTAGCGGTAAGCCCGGTATTAGTAGCAGTAGCCATAAATCCACTCCTTTGTTTCAGTTAACAGATATCAGATATCAAATAACAATTATCAAATATCAAATATCAGAGACGATGGTTTGGACGGGGGTTGCGGGGGTGCGTCGCGGGTTGCACCCGCTGTGTAGGGGCGAGGCTTGCCTCGCCCGGATTGCGTCGCTCGGATTGCGTAACCCGCGCCCTGCGCGGCGTATCCCCGTCCTGCCCACGTCCCGGCGCAGTGCGCCGTCTTTGCGAGCGCCGCCGCACTTGTGATACGTAGGGCGTTACAGGCGCGAAGCAATCCAGTGCCGGGAGCGTAACATACGTATCTGCGGACTGCGGCACTGGATTGCCGCGCCGGTCTCAATGGTACGTATCGCGAGCTTACCGCGGCTCGCAATGACGGGCAGGGGCTTACGCCCTGCCCCCGCACTCCCGTCCAAACCCCCGTCTCTGATATTTGATATTTGATATTTGTTAACTGAAAAATAAAAAAAGCCTCTTGACAAGACGTTCAATCTGTGTTAAACTTAATATAACAATAGTTAACATAGTTGCATACTATGGTTATACGACCGCTATGTCTTGTATATTTACTATCTTTTATGGAGGACTACCACTATGGCTAACGTTAAGGCTAACCTTACCGATTTAATCGGTAACACCCCGCTGCTCAACCTCGGCGGGTACTCTAAGAAGCTCGGGCTTGACGCGCAGATTCTCGGCAAACTCGAATACTTCAATCCCGCGGGCTCCGTCAAGGACCGTATCGCGCTCGCTATGATTGACGACGCGGAAAAATCCGGCGCGCTGAAGCCCGGCGCGACTATCATTGAGCCGACTTCCGGCAATACCGGCATCGGGCTTGCCTCCGTTGCCGCCGCGCGGGGATACAAGATTATCCTCACAATGCCGGAAACGATGTCGATTGAGCGTCGCAAACTCCTCGCCGCTTACGGCGCGGAACTCGTTCTCACGGAGGGCGCGAAGGGTATGAAGGGCGCAATCGCAAAAGCCGACGAACTCGCCGCCGCTACTCCGAACAGCTTTATCCCCGGGCAGTTCGTCAACCCCGCTAACCCCAAAGTTCACCGCGAAACAACAGGTCCCGAAATCTGGAACGATACCGACGGCAAGGTCGATGTGCTGGTTTCCGGCGTAGGCACGGGCGGGACGGTTTCCGGCGCGGGCGAATACCTCAAAGCCCAAAACCCCAATATCAAAGTCATCGCCGTCGAGCCGTTCGATTCGCCGGTGCTGTCCGAAGGCCGCCCGGGACCGCACAAAATCCAGGGCATAGGCGCGGGCTTCGTCCCCGACACGCTTAACACAAAAATCTACGACGAGATTATTGCTATCAAGCTAGACGACGCGTTCAAAGCAGCCCGCGAGGTAGCTCACACCGAAGGCCTGCTGATAGGCATTTCGAGCGGAGCCGCCTTAGCCGCAGCGACGCAACTAGCGCAGAGACCCGAATACAAGGGCAAGACCTTTGCGGTAATCCTCCCCGACACGGGCGAGCGCTACCTCTCTACCGCTCTTTTTGAGTAGTTAACAGTTATTAAATATCAAATATCAGAAATTTGGTTCGTTGAAGTCTTTCGATTCCTCACTTTTATACATTATCGCCGCAAGAGCGGGTTCGTTTGAAACCCGCTCTTGCGGTTTATAATTTGTGCTGCGCGATTGCGCGGGGGCGTCGCGGGCAAGCCCCGCCCCGCCCGTCCTACCCACGTCCCGGCGCCGTGCGCCGTCTTTGCGAGCGCCACCGCACTTACGATACGTAGGACGTACAGGCGCGCGGCAATCCAGTGCCGGGAGCGTAACATACGGACTACGTATCGCAGGGTACTACGTCAACCCTGGATTGCTTCGCCGCATTTCATAGGTACGTATCGCAAGTGCGGTGGCGGCTTCGCAAAGACGGTGCGCCGGGACGGCGCACCACGGGCAGGGCAAAGCCCTGCCTTGTCCCGGCGCAATGCGCCGGGACGGTGGACGGGATTACGCCCGCGCACGGCGCGGGGAAACCACCCCGCCGCCTACGGCGGCACCCCTCCCAAGAGGGGAATTTACGGGGGAGGGCGGGTTTGAAACCCGCCCCTACGT
>JAISJH010000062.1 GCA_031261635.1 Oscillospiraceae bacterium | reverse complement strand
ATTTCGGTGACGTAGTTGATTTCGATACCGTACTCCCCTGTTGAAACGCGGAAACACAGATATAGACCTCTCATAGCGTCGTCATTGGTCATTTCCATATCGCGGCTACCTCCTAAGTTTATATAGTTATACTCTATTATACAACAAACGTTAAACTTTTGCAAGGGGTAATCTTATTTTTTTACAAATGATTGCAACCCGGAGCAAAAGCTAAGACGCGGCGGTGCAAAAGCCGCGTTTCCGGCGCGCCGGGCGCACAAGCCCAAGGGCGGCAAACCGGAAATTATCATACCTAAACTATTATAGCACAAAACAACAGTATTTGTCAAGCGGCATTATACAATGAACAATGTATAATGAATAATGAATAATTGTCCCGCGCGAATTATTTCGCGGACAAACTCCGGCAAAAGCCTTGACATATAGCGGGATATGTGTTATAATGTGTACAAAGTAAGTTTACAGGAGGCCCCGTCGTGGAATACAGGAATGTTACAGGGCATATATACGACATACAGGGCTACGCGGTACACGACGGACCGGGTATCCGCACGACAGTCTATACCAAAGGCTGTCCGCTTCGCTGTTTATGGTGCCATAGCCCGGAGTCGCAGCGGCACGAGTTTGAACTGGGCTACCTGCCGATAAAGTGTTTGGGTACGGAGCTGTGCAAAAACGCTTGCGTAGACGCCTGTCCCGAGGGCGCGATATCGAAAAACGAACCCGTACAGGCGCTTGACGGTTCCGGGCTGATACAAAAAATAAGCGTTGACCGCGAAAAATGCACGAGCTGCCTGAAGTGTACCGCTGTGTGTATCTCGAAAGCGCTCTATTCAGCGGGCAGGGATACCACCGTTGACGAGGTATACGAGCGCGTTATCAAAGACGTAGGCTTTTTCCGAAACGGCGGCGGGATAACGATATCCGGCGGCGAGGCTATGGCGCAGTTTGAGTTCACGCTCAATCTCGCGAAGCGTCTGAAAAACGATGAAATACATATCTGCCTCGACACCACGGGCTTCGCTCCGGCCGAACACTACGGCGAGATTTTGCCGTTTGTCGACCTGTTCTTATATGATATCAAGCATATGGATTCGGCTATGCATCGCCGCCTTACGGGAGTGCCGAACGAGCTGATACTCTCAAACGCGCGCTATATAGCGGAGCAGGGGGGAGCCTTGCAAATCCGCGTGCCTGTTATCCCAAAACTCACCGACAGCGACGCTAACCTCCGCGCGACGGCGGAGTTCTGCGCCTCGCTTCCGCGTGAGGCCGTTAAACTCGTACAGCTTCTGCCCTATCATAAGTCGGGGCGTATGAAGTACGAGCGCCTTGGCTGGAAATATAAGCTGACAAACGTTGAGCCGCCGGACGAGGCGGTTATGTTAAAGGTTCTCGAAATGTTCCAAAGCTACGGACTGAACAGTCAATTGCATTAAACGGCCGGGACGGTAGCATTTACTTTTTTGCGTCTGCGCGTTAAATCCCCGTCCACGCGCCGTGCGCGTCTTTGCGAAGCACCGGTAAGCCCGCGATACGCAGAGTGTTACAGGTGCGAAGCAATCCAGTGCCGGGGGGACAACATACGTCTTACGTATCTTAAGTTACTACGTCAACCCTGGATTGCTTCGCCGCATTACACCTGTACGTATCGCGAGTGCGGTGGCGGCTTCGCAATGACGGTGGAGAGCGCTTCGCTATTACGAGGGTTAGGACGAGGTTGCGAAGTTACGGCGCAAAAAAAGAAAAAACTGTTGTTTCTGATTAAACAATCCGCTACCTTAATAGAAAAAATAATTATATATACGCCTTTTTACAGGCGAGAAGGAGCAAGTTATGGCAAATTTCGACCTCCCTATATCCGACCGTATTCAAGATTTGAGGGAAAAACGGAAACGGATTAACAAAGACTTGCGTTTGAACGTCGAACGCAACCGTATACTCACGGAATACTACAAGGCACACCCGCATCAGTATCCCATACTAAAACGCTCCGGCTTCCTCTACGACTGGTGCGCCACGCGGGAAATCAATATCGACGACGACGATATTTTCCTGAGTGACGCGGGACCGCATACCCGCACGGTACACTTTGACATCGAGCAGACAAGCGCGTTCTGGTTCCGCAGTAACTTCGGCGATACCGACGAGCGCTTCCGCGCGGCGTGGCAGGTTCCGGGCAGCGTCTGGGTGAGCGACGAGGAACGCAAGTTCCTGCTCGAAGCAGCGGACTTCTGGGAGGACAACGACATCGGCGCGACCGCGCGCGGCCTGTTCCCCGACGAGTTCTTTGACGGTCCTATGGGGCAGTTCGCGAAGTTCCTGAACGGCTCCTACCCCGGGCATTTTAACCCGAACTACGAAAAAGCCGTCCTCGTGGGCTTTGGCGCCGTGCGTAAGCAGGCGCTTGAAAAACTCGCGGAAATTAAGAAAAACACGACCACCGATAACGTTCGCAGTGACCTCTATTACCGCGCTATGGTTAAGACCTGCGATGCTCTTATTCTAATGAGCAAACGCTACGCCGAGGGTTGCCGCAAGAAGGCCGAGACCGCCGCCACTCCCGAGCGCAAGGCGGAACTCCTGAAATTCGCGGACTCCTGCGACTGGATTATTGAGAACCCGGCGCGTAACTTCTGGGAGGGTTGCCAGATTATCCTGTTCTATCAAAATCTTCTCACAGCGGACGGAGTACACTGGGCGGATTCCCCCGCGCTTATCGACAGCTATCTCGGCGCTTTGGTTGAAAACGATATCAAGACCGGCGAACTGACGCTCGAAAAGGCGCAGGAACTTGCCGACGCGTTTATTCTGCAAATCGGCAATCAGATAATAATGTTCCCGAAGCCGGATAATAACCAGCTTATTGAGGCACACAAAGAGGGCAAGACGCTCTACGACCTCCAGGGCGGCGGTCAGAACGTCGCCGCAGGCTCGCTAATCACTCTCGGCGGGCAGAAAGCCGACGGCTCGGGCGATTACAATTTGGCTACTGAACTGTTCCTGCTGTCGTATTACAGGCTCCATATCGCAGAGCCTAGCCTTGCGCTTCGCGTCAATAAGCACACTCCCGACCGTATTTGGGAACTCGGCGTTGCCTGTAGCAAACGCTCCGGCGGTCTGCCGCAGTTCAACAACGATGATGCTATTATTCAGCAATTGCTTGACAAGGGCGTGCCGATTGAGGACGCGAGACGCTACGGTATCTTCGGTTGCGTGGAACCCGCCGTCAGCGGTCAGGAATGGTCAATGGCGTCGAACTGCGGAGCCTTCGGCGGCGGCGCGGGTATGCTTCAGACGCTTCAAACGGTTATTCACGGCAATAAAGACCCGATGTCGGGTATGGAACGCCCCGGCGAAGCAAAGAAGCTCTATGAATACGAAACATTTGAGGAGCTTCAAGCCGAATTTGTACGCCTCGCGAAAGCCGGGCTTGACAATATGGGCAGGCTAAACCACTTCGCGGCTCTCGTTTTTGAGACGGAATGGCCGGCTCCGTCAGTTTCCGCTATGACGGAGGGTTGTATGGAATCCGGCAAGGACGTAACCTGGGGCGGCGCGAAATACAACGGCACCGGGACGATGACAAACGCAATCGCTACGGTAGCCGATAGCCTTATGACGATTAAAAAGCTTTGCTTCGACGATAAAACCGTTTCAACCCGCGAGTTGTACGATGCTCTGCTCGCTAACTGGGAAGGTCACGAACTGCTTCGTCAGAAAATCCTGAACGAAGTCCCGTTCTACGGCAACGATAACGAGGAGTCGGACGCGCTGGCGACCTGGGTAACGGATTTCTGGCTCGGTTACAGCAACGCGCTTCCGGGGCCGAACCACGGCTTTGTGAATATGGGAATACTCGACCTGCAATGGGTGGCCGGAGGCAAACGCACCTGGGCTACTCCGGACGGTCGCAAAACCGGCGAAACGCTGTCGCCGTCGGCAGACCCGCGGCAGGACGTTGTTAAAAACGGTCCGCTGTCGTATGTCAAGAGCGTCTCGAAACTTCCGTGGAATAAGGCGCGCTGTGGCGGAGCAATCAACCTGCGCTTTGACGCGAACTCCGTGCGCGGAGAGGACGCGGCCTCGAAAGTCCGCGAGCTTATCCAGTCGTACTTTGAAATGGGCGGCATACAGTTCCACTTCACGGTAGCGGATACAGAAATAATGCGCGCGGCACAGAAAAACCCGCAGGATTATCAGGACCTAATAGTGCGTATAGCGGGCTTCTCCGCGTACTTCACGCACTTGCCGTTCGACGACCAGGAGAATTATATCGCAAGATACGAGATTGCTGTGTAGCGATAGCTTAAGCGTTAAAGCTGTGCGCCTGAAAGACGATTTCAGGCGCACAGTTTTATTGTAGAGCAGTGAAGTTTTCGCCCGCCTTTTTCAAAAGGCGGCGGGGTACTTAGGGGCAGAGCCCCTAAGTCGCGGCTCGCAAGCCGCGAAACCCCCGTAGCCTGCGTCCAAAGACTCAAAGCGCGGCTCTCAAGCCGCAAGCCCCCCCAAACCCCACGTCCCAATATCCGGCACAAATCAAAAGCCCCGCAGGCAAAACACCTGCGGGACTTTCAAAAACTTGGAGCGGGCGACGAGGCTCGAACTCGCTACCTCGACCTTGGCAAGGTCGCGCTCTACCAGATGAGCTACGCCCGCATTTTGCAGTTTACAGTTATCAGATAGCAAATATCAGAGACGGGGAGAATACACTCAAAACCGCGCAATATATGTTATCCGCTAATTGCCGATGGTGCCTCCGGTCGGAATCGAACCAACGACACGTGGATTTTCAGTCCACTGCTCTACCATCTGAGCTACAGAGGCATTTTTTACAGATAACAGTTATCAAATAATAAATATCAGAGACGATAGTTTACAAAGCCCGCGCCGTGCGCGGAAATCTGATATTTAATATTTGCTCACTGTTATCTATAAGATTGGCGACCCAGAACGGGCTCGAACCGTCGACCTCCAGCGTGACAGGCTGGCGTTCTAACCAACTGAACTACTGGGCCATTTTCCAGTTTACAGTTATCAGATAGCAAATATCAGAGACGAAAGGCGAAACAAGAGCCGCCTGCAAAACCCGCCGCCGTGCGGCGTATCTGATATTTGATATTTGTTAACTGTTATTTGAAATTGGTGGGAACAACAGGACTCGAACCTGTGACCCCCTGCGTGTAAAGCAGGTGCTCTAACCAGCTGAGCTACGCTCCCTACTTATTGCCGTGTTCTCTCTTTCAGCAACGTTTATTATAATACCACATTCTCAGCGACTTGTCAAGAGGTAAAATGCAATTTTATGAAAAAAGTTTTTCGCGGGGGAGGGCGTGATAAATCACGCCCCCACGACAAGCACCTTTATTCGGCAGCAGAAGCCTCCGGGAACAGCCCCCGTGCCGCTTTCCACAGTTTCAGCAGCTTCATCGCCGCGAACGCTAACGCAAAGTCAACCATATTATGCACGAAGCCGCCGAGGCCTACGAACTCAATCGCGCTTTCCGTCGTGTAGAACGTTCCGGCGGTATCGCCGCTCATATAGAAAAACTCGACGACCGTTACCTCTAGCGAGGCGTGTATCGCGCCGATAGCGCAGGCGAACAGCAGCGCGCGGAAAAACGACGATAGCGTTCGCGGGCGGTAGCGTATATACAACGCTCCCACCACCGCGAACAGCATATGCGAGGCCGCGCGGATAACGATTACACTCGGAAAACCACCGAGAGCAAAGCCTAAGGTCGTCCCGATTACCACCGCAACCGCTATCACGGGCGAAACGAACAGCGCGAGGAAAATCGGCACGTGAACCCCAAACGTAAACGACGCCGGTTCAAGCAGTATCTTTAAGGGCGAAATCACGGGCAGCAGAACGCCGCTTACAACCAAAACAACGGCAAAAACCAACTTCCGCGCCGCCGGACTGACTTTCATAATACATTAAGCGCGGCAAAGAAGCCGTCGTGAACCGCGCCCCCAACCTTTCCTACTTGTTTGCAATCCCCCGCTATGGCGACGTTCGGAGCCTTCGCGTAAAGCTCGAGATAGCGGCTGTCGTCGGCGTTCATTCCTACTGCGTAGTAGACGCTCCCGGCGTTTACGGTCTGCTCCGCGCCGTCTTTTTCGTAGCTTACGCCGCTGTCCGTTATTTCAGTCGCCCGTGCGCCTGTTATTATTGTCAACCCGTATTGCGCGGCGGCGCGGGCAATCGCCTCTTTGTAGATACCCTTAGCGTCTCCGGCGTAGTTATCAGTCATTTCAAGCACCGTGACCGTCTTGCCTGTACTCGCGAGGTGCAGACCGGTTTCAACGCCAATCAGCCCGCCGCCGATTATTACAACGTTGTCGGAAACGGAAACCTCCGGCTCAAAGTATACGGACGTAGCGTGCCTCGCCTTTTCAAAGCCTTTGATAAACGTTGGGACAATAGGCACACTCCCGGTAGCGACAATAACGCTGTCAGGTTTTATAGTTTCAAGCAAGGCGTCGTCAACTTCGCGGTTAAGCAGTATTTCAGCGCCCGACCGCCCGGCTTTGCGAACGAGGTAATTTTTATAACGCCGCAAGTCCGTTTTTACAGTGTCAACATCGGTAAAATTTAACATACCGCCGAGTTTCCCGCTCTTTTCAACAAGCGTAACACTATGCCCGCGCTCCGAAGCGGTAATTGCCGCCTGCAAACCCGCAGGACCGCCGCCGACTATAAGAACGCGCTTAGGCTCCCCGGCTTTTTGCAAGGAATCGCCGTAACCGAGCCTAACCTCGTGCGCCGTAAGCGGGTTGACGCTGCAAACAAAATGGCGGCTCTCGTTGTCGCTGTCCGTACAGTTCAGACAGCGCAGACAGGGGCGAATATCGTCCGTATCGCCGTTGAACGCTTTACTCGGCAAATACTGGTCTGCGATAAGCGCGCGCGACATCGACACGCCGTCCGCCTTACCGTTTTTGATAATCTCCTCAGCCTGTGCGGGGTCGAGTATCGAGCCGATTGTGAACAGCGGTATATTCACCTTGCCGGTAGCCTTAATAGCCTCCGCAAGCTCAACATTCTGCCCCCAGGGTAAATACGGCGTAGCGAACGTAAAGTTAAAATCCTCGCTCGAAATTTCAGCCATATCAGCGTATTCTTGCGCCTTTGCCAAAAACTCCGCGATATCGGCGGGGGTGAACCCGTCAGCACGGCGCTCCGAACCTGAAACGCGTATCAGTATCGCCCGCTTGTCCCCTAAACGTTCGCGAATTTTTTTCAGAACGTAGAGCGGGAAGCGCATACGGTTTTCTAAACTCCCGCCGTATTCGTCGGTTCGGCGGTTTGAAACGGGCGAGAGGAACTGCGTCAACAGCCAGCTATGACCGCAGTGAACAAGCACCGTGTCAAAACCGCATTTAACATAGTATTCGGCGGTATCCGCAAAAGCGTTCGCGACGGTTTCCATATCCTCCGCCGTCATAGCGCGTGTCTCCGCGCCGTTCATACCGCGCCCGCCGGACGGCGACACAAAGCGGCTAGGGTCGCGGTTGAAGCGCTCTTTAACGCTTATCCCGCCGTGTGTCAGTTCTACGCTCGCGTAGGCTCCGTGTTCGTGTATAGCCTGCGCCATTTCGCCGAATATCGCCATATTTTCAAGCGTCGTTTCCATTCCGGGCGTATGGTTCCCGCCGTCGCAGACGTTCGCCTCGCCGAGCGTGACAATCGCCGCTCCCCCGCGAGCCTTGTGTTCAAGGTAGCGGACATAATACTCGTCCGGCCTGCCGCCAATAGTTCGGAACAGCATATTAGGCGCGGACATAACGCGGTTTTTCAAAAGCAAATTGCGAAGCCGAAGCGGTTTCTGTAGATTAGGATAAGGCTGTGTATACATTATATTATTCTCCTCTTAAAAATTTTGTCGCCGAAGTTAAAAACAAGCAAGCCCAGCAGTATAACAAGCCCGCCGATTAGTGTAGCGAAGCCGGGACTTTCCCCCGCGATAACAAAACCGAACAGAGTTGTCAGAAAGGGCGTGACAAACATATAGTTGCTTACAGCCGAGGTGTTTTCAGCTTTTTCAAAGGCGCGCGCCCAGGCAGCGTATGCAAGCGCGCTCGAAAACACGCCCAGCGCGGCGACATAGAAAATCTGCGCGGGCGGCGCGGTACGCGCCTCCGGCACCGCGGCCGGCAAAAACACGGCGAGCATAAGCGTTCCGGCAAAAATGCTGAACGCGGAAGTTTGCAAGGCCGAATAGGTCGCTGTAAGTCTGCGCTGTAAAAGGTTATACGAACTAAGCGCGACAGCCGCGAGGAACATACTCGCCAGACCGAAATTGACGCTGAAAGAGCCATCGAGAAGCGTAAGTATCACAACGCCAGAAAATTCGATTGCGATAGCGAGCCATTTTATAAGGCTAAGTTTTTCGCCGTAGAAAACTCTCGCTAAGAGCGCGGTAAGCACGGGAACGGTTGCGATAATAACGCTCCCCGTAGCGGCGGTCACGCTCTCACTGCCCTTGTTAAAGGCAAGCATATACAGGAAAAACCCAAACGCCCCCGCCAGCAGAAACCACTTTATATCAGCTCTCTTAGGAAACTTCAGCTTAAGCGGGAGCGCAACGGCGATAAGCGTAAGCGTCGCGATAAGATAGCGCAGAAACCCGAGCGGAAACGCGCTAAAATGCCGAAGCGCAAGCCGCGTAAACACATAGGCAAGCGACCAGAACACAATCGTAATAATCGCGAAGGGGTGAAAACTATCCTTAAACTTCATCTCACCCGGCGTAAATCTGCCGCGAGCGCACGTATAAACCCTCTACAAACGCAGGGGTTAGCGCGGGAGCGGCGTAGAAACCTACATCAGCGGGCTTGCCGGGTTTAGCAAACCTCTCCGCGAACTCCGCTCCGAGTTTTTTCTGCTCCGCCTCCGGCAGAGCGGCGACTATATCTAGCGGTTGCGGGACGAGCGATATTACTATCTTATCGCCGTAGTCCTCATAGAGCTTATATGTATCATTCATAATCTGCGGGTTCCAGGCGTCGAAGCCGCCGTCTACAAAGCTCCGTATGCGGCTCTCACCCTTGCCGCAGGAGTGAAGCGTCGCGTAGCGGCCTTTTGAGTGAATATGGTCGGTCAGGGCTTTCATATAGGGCAAAAACATCTCGTCGGCAATATCCTGCGAAAAGAACGGAGCGCGTTGCGCCGCCCAGTCGTCGTGAACATTGAAGCCGTCGAGCGCGGGCCAGTATTCGCAGAATTTATCGACAAGCTTACAGCCAAGGTCTGTCATAGCCGCGAAAATTTCGTGAACCGCGGGCTTCTGGTCGTCGTCAAGCAGCGCCATAGCCGCGGGAGCGAAATCCATAAAGGAAATAAGACGCTCAAACCAAAAGCCGTTGACAAAGGACACCTGGTTTGAAACCCTCTGGTCGAGTTTGGTGGCGGCGGCTTCGGCCGCCCAGTCCCATTTGTCGATGTCCGGGATTTTGATTTTATCCTTCCACTCGTTAGCGTCGGCAAGGAAAGGCTCGCCGGGGTGAACAATCGAGCCTCCGGCG
The DNA here is from genome assembly GCA_031261635.1 of Oscillospiraceae bacterium. GTDB lineage: Bacteria > Bacillota > Clostridia > Oscillospirales > Oscillospiraceae > JAISJH01. Next base: position 15,374 of record JAISJH010000062.1, on the reverse strand, counting down.
GATTCGACCCACTCCCACTGTATACCGAACGCGTCGGTAGTACCGGCGGGACCTCCGCGCCCGAGCAGCTCGTTATAGAGGTTCGGAATCATCATAGCGGAGTCCGAGGGCAGCGGGAACCAGTACGGGTGCTTGTCATAGTACATCGCGGCGACATTCTCGCGCGCGGAAACGGGATAATCGCGCAAAGGCTGAGCGGGACCAAAAAACCCGGGCAACTCGCCGATAATCCGAAGCTCGTTAGGGACATACGGTATACGTCTGTTCATAGTGTACTAATCCTTTCAAGTCTTATGAGTGAAATTTGTTTATTTCTATTATACCAGTTTAATAAGGTCTTGTCAACAAGGGAAATACGACGGGACAAATAACAGTTATCAAATATCAAATATCAGAGACGTTATGGCAATTGATAATTGACAATTACGGGGATTTGGACGTGGGTTGCGTCCTGCGGGGGAAACCACCCCGCCGCCTGCGGGCGGCACCCCTCCCAAGAGGGGAATAGGGGCGCACACGCGGGTTGCGATGGACGCACTACCCAATGTAGGGGCAACGCACCTTGCCTCGCCCGGATTGCCGTAGGGGCGGGTTTCAAACCCGCCCTCCCCCGTAAATTCCCCTCTTGGGAGGGGTGCCGCGTAGCGGCGGGGTGGTGTCCCGCGCCGTGCGCGGACGTAACCCCGTCCACCGTCCCGGCGCACCGTCTTTGCGACGCACCGGTAAGCCTGCGATACGTAGAATGATACAGGTGCGAAGCACTCCCGGGCCGGGAGGACAACCTCCAGCCTACGTCCCTACGTATCGCAGGATTGTACGTCAACCCTGGATTGCTTCGCCGCGTATCAATGGTACGTATCGCAAGTGCGGTGGCGGCTTCGCAAAGACGGTGCGCCGTCCCGGCGCACCCCGGGCAGGTGCAAGCCCTGCCTCTTTGGGGAGGGCGCTTCGCTGATACGGGAAAGGGCGGGTTTGAAACCCGCCCCTACGTTGATTGTGCGTTGATATTTCGCAACGCGTTATAAAAACCCCAATCAAACAATTATCGCCCTCAGCATATTTGTCGTACCGCTCATACCGAGCGGCAAGCCCGCCGTTACTACTACCAAGCCGCCCTCGCTTACAAGCCCGCTGTCTTTTACGGCGGCTATGGCCTCGTCGAACAGTTCGTCGGCGGTTTTGACTTCCTTGCAGAGAATCGGGTACACGCCCCAGTAGAGCCGAAGCCTGTAATAAGTTTCCTCGTCAAAGGTACAGCCGATAACCGGACACTCGGGTCTGCGGCAGGAAATTTGCCTCGCGCTGAAACCTTTAGCCGTAACCGTAACAATCGCGGCGGCATTCAAATCTCTCGCAACGCTGCAAGTCGCGTGAGCAATCGACTCGGTAACGTTATCGGCCTTCAGCGACAGCGAAACACGCCGCGTGCCGTAGCCGCTGTAGCTCTCCTCGGCCTTTTGGGCAATCCGGCGCATTGTCGCCACGGCCTCAACCGGGTACTTGCCGGAGGCCGTTTCGCCGGACAGCATAAGCGCGCTCGTGCCGTCATAAACGGCGTTCGCGATGTCGGTAACCTCCGCGCGGGTGGGGCGCGGCGACACTATCATACTGTCAAGCATTTGCGTAGCCGTGATAACCGGCTTGCCCCATTCGCGGCACAGCTGTATCATACGCTTCTGCGCCACGGGAACCTCCTCAAGCGGGATTTCCACGCCCAAATCGCCACGCGCTACCATTATACCGTCCGCCGCCTGAACAATATCGTCGAGATTATCAAGCCCCTCGCGCGATTCGATTTTCGCGATGATGTTAATACCCGCCCCGCCATGCTGTTTCAGAAACGCGCGTATTTCCTCAACGTCCGACTTCTTGCGAATGAACGACGCCGCGACATAATCAACGCCGTGCTGTATCCCGAATAATAAATCGTCCCTGTCGCGCTCGCCGAGCGCGGGTAAACGCACCTCTATCCCGGGCAGATTGAGGCTCTTATGCGACGAGAGCGCGCCGTCGTTCCTCACGACACAGCGAAGCTCCGTACCGTCGTTTTCCAGCACCTCCATAGCGACGTGGCCGTCGTCAATGAGGATAGTATCGCCGACCTTAGTATCTTGCGGAAGCCCCGCGTAGCTGACACAGGCGCGGGTACCGTCGCAGGGGCTTTCAACGGTCGTTATAACGTACTCGTCGCCCTTGTGAACCGTGACTTCGCCGCCGGGAAAGGTGCCGAGCCGTATTTCAGGACCCTTAGTATCGAGAATAACCGGGATAGCCTGGTTTTCCTCCGTACAGATTTTGCGAAAACGCGTAAGCCGCCCGGCCTGCTCCTCGTGAGTGCCGTGCGAAAAATTCATACGCGCCGCGTCCATACCGCCCGTAATAAGCGAGCGCAAAATACCCGCGTCATCACAAGCAGGCCCAAGAGTGCAAACGATTTTAGTCTTAAGCATAGTGTAATCTCCTCGTTGTTAGGTTGTCCTGTTGTCCTGTTGTCCTGTTGTCCTATTGTTAGTTTGTTATCGGTTATTATAATGTTATATCATAACTAAAGAGTTCGTCATTGCGAAGCGCCTTCCCCCGTCATTGCGAAGCGCCGGTAAGCGTAAGATACGTACACTGTTACAGGCGCGAAGCAATCCAGTGCCGCAATTCGCAGATACGTTTCTTTGGCTTTTACTACTGGATTGCTTCGCACCTATAACACCGTGCGTATCGCAAGCCTACCGGTGCTTCGCAATGACGGGGGCTGGGCTTCGCCGATAGAGGCGCGGGGTTACGACGCGCGCGGCGCGGGAAACCACCCCGCCGTAGCGGACGCAAACGCTATCCCCCTACCGCCCGAACTCCGCGGCAATCAGCCCGTACAGTACCGCGAGCGTTTCAAAGGGCAGGTACGTCAACACGTCCGAGCGAAATTTTATATCAACCTGCGCCGGAAATTCATCGTCCTGTTCCGAGAACGTGAGTAACGCCGGGACTTTTGGGAATACATATAACTGCCGCGCCTCACCGTAACGCTCCGGGCGAATAAACTCCGCGCCTATACGCTCCGAAGTATTGCGAAACTCTCCGAGCGTCAGCCCGGAGTGCCGCTGCCAGTCAAAACTTTGAAAATCTGCGCTCCTCTGCCCGAAGTTCCCGTTAGAGAGGCTACCGAGCGAAGCAAAACCGTCGCCGGAGCGAATAACCGGCGTCCAAATCGAATCGCGAAACGTGAGATACCATATAATAACATTGCGAAAGTTAACGTGAATTTTCAAGCCTCCGCACTGCTCAACGCCGCCGCTGTCAACGCGCCACTCCCGCCCAAGCGACGCGAACGTTAGAACACCGTTAACAGGAGGCTCGAATCCAAGCCGCGAAGCCGCTTCAACAAAATCGCAATCGGCAAGCCACGGCCGTATGTTCTCATAAATACGCTCATAGTTCGACATACACATACCTCGCTTATCGCTAAAGGGCGAGCAAAGCTCGCCCCTACACGGAATTTTTCAGTTTACAGCGTCTAAGTCACGCCGCCTCCGGCGGCTTTGAGCCGCGCAAGCGCGCGCGCCATACTCGCCTGATTACGTGCCTGTTCAACCCTGTCCGCCTGTTCTTTCATTCGCTGGGCGGCGCGTTCGAAGGCTTCTTTTGCCCGCGCCGCGTCTATCTCGTCCGACCATTCCATAGAGGTTACGTCGAACTCGACCACGTTATCAAAAATCTTACAAACTCCCTGACCTATCGCGGCGGTGCGCTCCTCGCCGTTTAGCTTAAACTCGATAGTATCTTCCGCGACCGCCGTGACAATCGGCATATGGTTTGCCATTATGCCAATCCGACCCTCGGGGGTACTGAAAACTATCGCGTCCGCTTCGCCCTCGTAGGCGCTGCGCTCGGGAGTGCGTATCAACAATTTGAAAGTTTTCATACACTAATCCCTTGCCGGTACGGGCAGACCCGCCGCCTCGTATACTTCCTCAATCGAACCTTTCATAAAGAAAGCGTCCTCTGAAACATCGTCAAGCTTGCCGTCAAGTATTTCGCGGAAACTGCGGATAGTATCAGACAGCGGCACGTATTTACCGATATACCCGGTATACGACTCGGCAACGTGGAACGGCTGTGACATAAACCGCTGTATTTTACGCGCCCGGCGCACGATTATCTTATCGCTTTCAGACAATTCCTCCATACCGAGGATAGCGATAATATCCTGAAGTTCTTTATAACGCTGTAAAACCTCCTGAACGCGCCGCGCGGTACGGTAATGTATCTCACCGACGATTTCCGGCGTAAGTATACGCGAGGACGATTCAAGCGGGTCAACGGCGGGATAAATTCCCATTTCAACGATACTGCGCGACAGCGTAGTCGTAGAGTCAAGGTGAGCGAAAGTTGTAGCCGGAGCGGGGTCAGTCAAATCGTCCGCGGGGACATAAACCGCCTGTACGGAGGTAATCGAACCCCTGCGCGTGGACGTAATACGCTCCTGCAACGCGCCCATTTCATTCGCCAGCGTAGGCTGATAACCGACAGCCGACGGAATACGCCCGAGCAGCGCGGAAATTTCCGAACCGGCCTGCGTAAAGCGGAAAATATTATCAATAAACAGCAGAACGTTCTGCCCCATACTGTCGCGGAAATATTCTGCCATTGTAAGGCCTGACAAAGCCACGCGCATACGCGACCCGGGCGGCTCGTTCATCTGTCCGAACACCATCGCGGTTTTAGCGATAACGCCGGAGTCCTTCATATCGAGCCACAGGTCGTTACCCTCGCGGGTACGCTCGCCAACCCCGGTAAACACGGAGTTACCGCCAAGCTCCGTAGCGACGTTGCGGATAAGCTCCATTATAAGAACCGTCTTACCGACACCCGCGCCGCCGAACAGACCTATCTTACCGCCCTTAGCGTAGGGAGCCATAAGGTCGATAACTTTTATCCCGGTTTCGAGGATTTCAACCGCGCCGGTTTGCTCGTTAAAGGGCGGCGGGTCGCGGTGAATTGACCACCGTTCGCCTTTGCCCTCCTCGCCGCCGTCAACAGGCTTGCCGAGAACGTTCCAAACGCGCCCTAACACTTCCTCCCCGACAGGCACCTTTATCGGCGAACCCGTATCAAGCGCCTTTGCTCCGCGCGTCAGTCCGTCGGTTGAGTTCATCGCGACACAGCGAACCGTTTCGTTGCCGATATGCTGCAAAACCTCCGCCGTCACGCTACCGCCGCCCGGCGTATCTATCGTCACGGCATTGTAAAGACGCGGCAGCGTTTCCTCAAACCGAACGTCAAGGACAGGTCCGATAATCTGTACAACGTGACCGTAATTTTCCGCCATATTATAGTTCCTCCAATTTATTCGACCAGTGCGTTCGCTCCGGCGACGATTTCTGTTATTTCCTGCGTTATTGCCGCCTGACGCGCTCTGTTATATGCCTGCGTTAGTTTCCCGAGCATTTCCCGCCCGTTACGTATCGCGCTGTCCATTGCGGACACCCGCGAAGCGAGTTCACTCGTCCACGCGTGGATAAGGCAGCCGTAGATAAAGCCTTTTATATATTTTGGTATAAGCATTTCCATAACGGCTTCCGGCGACGGCTCAAACGTCACGTCGCTCCGGACAATTCCCGCGTTCCCGAAGGTCTCGGGCGGAAGCGGAAAAATCTTTTCGTGAACAGGCTCAAGCCGCGCCGCGGAGTGGTATTTTGTGTAAACTATACCAAACCCGTCTACTTCCTGCTCCTCAAAAAGCGACATTACTTTTTTCGCGATTACTCCCGCGTCGTGAAGCGTCGGCGTTCCGGCGCGAAGCTCCTGCGTCATATCCACAGGAAGCCCCTTTTTATTGAGGTTATCGCGCCCCAAATGCCCCTGAACAAGCACCGTCACGGGTTTATGCTCCATAGATGTCAGTTCCTGTTCCGCGTATTTCACAAGGTTACTGTTATAACCCCCCGCAAGCCCCGTATCAGACGACAGCACAAGAAACCCGGGCTTCAGCGATGTCGTCCAGCCCGCCCCCACAAAGGGCGTAAGCACCTCCGGGTGAAGCGCCAACAGCTCCGCTATCGTCTGCCGTATGTTCTCGTGATACGGCTTCGCGTCGGCAAGCATTTTCTGCGCTTTGCCGATACGCGACGCCGCTATTAGCTTTTGAGCATTGGCAATCTGAACCGTTTGCCGTATGCTTTTCATTCTCGCTTTTATTTCGCCTGTATTATTCATTGACATAATGAAGTTAACCTCTTAGGCGGCTCTTTGCCGCTTGGTTTGGGGTTTGGGACGGAGATTGGGACGGAGGGGTGGGCGACCTGCGGGTCGCAGGGTTGGACGTTTGGGACGGAGGGGTGGGCGGCTTGCGAGCCGCGGGGTTTGGACGGGGTGCTGGGGTCTTGCCGCCTGCGGGCGGCGCTTGTGAGTCACTGGACGGGGGTTGCTGGGAGTTCCGCTTGTTGCGACAAGCGTCTTAGGGGCTCTGCCCCTAAGAACCCCGCCACCTTTGAAAAGGTGGACGAAACTTAATGGCGTGAGTTTAGTTGCTACGCTAAATGTTCGCCGACGGCTTAAAGTCCGCCGTAAACGCGTCAAGCACCGCACGGAGTTTTGCCTCGGTTTCGTCAGAGAAATCCTTGCTCTCCCGAATTTCATTCAATATATCACTATGCTTCTCGTGAATACGCTGTAACAACGTCCTCGTATAACGCGCCACATCAAAGAAGGGAATTTTTGCCAAATAACCGCTTTTCGCGCTATACAAAAGCACCACCTGCTCCTCCATAGCTACCGGCGAATACTGCGGTTGCTTCAAAACGTCCATCAACCTCGCGCCGTGCGTCAGCCTGGCCTGCGTATTAGCGTCCAAATCAGAACCGAGCTGTGAGAAAACCTGTAACTCGCGGTATTGAGCTAACTCCACGCGAAGCGAAGCCGCAACCTTTTTCATCGCCTTCGTCTGCGCCGAACCGCCTACGCGCGATACCGATAACCCAACGTTTACGGCAGGTCTGAACCCGGAGAAAAACAGCTCGCTTTCAAGGAATATCTGCCCGTCAGTTATAGAGATAACGTTCGTAGGTATGTACGCCGAGATATCACCCGCAAGCGTTTCAATAATCGGAAGCGCGGTAATCGAACCGCCGCCCATCTCGTCGCTCAAACGCGCCGCGCGTTCAAGCAATCGCGAGTGAAGATAAAACACGTCGCCGGGATACGCCTCACGCCCCGGAGGACGCTTAAGAAGCAGCGACATAGCGCGGTACGCAACCGCGTGCTTCGACAAATCGTCATATACAATAAGCACGTCTTTATGCTCGTTGTACATAAATTCCTCCGCCATAGCGCAGGCCGAATACGGCGCCAGATACTGGAGCGGAGCCGCGTCACTCGCCGTCGAAACTACCACAATCGTATTATCCATAGCGTTATGACGTTTCAGCGTCGTGACAATATTCGCAACTACGGACGCTTTCTGCCCGATTGCGACATAGATACATATAACGCCCTTATCGCGCTGATTGATAATCGTGTCAATCGCTATGGCGGTTTTACCCGTCTGGCGGTCGCCGATTATTAGCTCACGCTGTCCGCGCCCTATCGGAATTATCGCGTCAATAGACATAATTCCGGTCTGTAGCGGCACCTTAACGGGCTGACGCGCCGTAACTCCCGACGCAAGCGCCTCAACGGGACGCGTATGGTCGGTTACAATCTCGCCGCCCTCGTCAAGCGGTATCGCAAGCGGCGTCACAACCCTGCCGAGCAGTTGCGGACCTACCGGGACTTCCATATTTTTCCCGGTACGCCGTACCACCGTCCCCTCGCGAACGTTTTCACCGTCCGTGAACAGAACCGCGCCCACGTTATCCTCCTCGAGGTTCAGCGCCATTCCTATATCGCCGCCCTCAAACTCGAGAAGCTCGCCGCTCATACAGTTTTCCAAACCGTACACGCGCGCAATTCCGTCGCCTACCTGTATTACCGAACCAACCTCCGAAAGGTCAGCGGTCAGCTCGCTTTTGCCGATGCGTTCAGTCAGAAGCCTGCTGATTTCTCCTGCGTTGACAGACAAATTACTCACCTACTTTATTAAGCCGTTCGCCGCAGGTTCTACACAAGGCAAACCCGCGCTAACTTGATTTCGTTGAAGCTCAATAGCTTGAACTGTTGTCTAAAGTCTCCTCGCAAGCTTATGCTTTAGCGATACGTCAAGGATTTTTCCGTTCGCCTCCGCTATAAAGCCCGCTATAAGACCGGGGTCTACCGTGACCTCGAATTTCACCTTCGGCGATAAAGCCGCGGGATACAAGCCGTGTTCCGGGAGCGAAACGCGCAGTTTTTCAAGCAGCGTCTCCGGCGGCTCATACGCGAATTTCAGCTTTACGTGAAGCTCGCCCTTACCGTCAAGCCCGCTCTCGTGAATTATAAGGCTCTCGAATTTTTTGCAAATCCCCGGCAAAAGCTTCAAACGCCGCTTCTGCGCCAGTATGTATAAAAATTCGAGCGTCACGCGCGAAACCTGACCCTCCAGCGCACCGAGAGCGTTTTTCAGCTTTTCAGACGATATGCCGGGGTTGTAGAACACCTTGCCAAGCTCCGATATACTCTGCTCCGCGGCGTTCAGTTCCTCCAGCGTGCGCCGGAGCGCTTCCTCAAACGCCGAAGCCGCCCCGCCCTTCGTGTCAATCTGACAGGCAAGAAACAATGCGTCAGCAAAGGACATTTCAGCCGTACTCATTATGCCGCCCCCACTTCGCCGCGGTTCAGGAAGCGTTCGACTATGCGCGTGTTCTTATCCTGGTCAAGGTTTTCGCCGAGCAAAGCCATAGCGAGTTCCTCGGCCGCAGTAACGACTTCGGAGCGCGCCGCGAGCAAGGACGCGTCGTGTTCACGCTGCGCCTGCATTTGAGCCGCGTTGATTATCATTTGCGCCTTGTCCTCCGCTTCCGTCACGATTCGGTCGTATTCGTGACCCGCGCGGGTACGGGCGTCCTTGATATCGTCAAGCATTCTCTGCTCAAATTTTTCGTTATACTCCGCGCGTCCCTGTTCTAGCCTACGCGAAAGCTCACGCGCTTCCTCCGCGTCCGCGAGCGCGGTAGAGAGCCGTGTCTGACGCTCCGTCAAAATCTTATTGACAGGCTTCCACAGTAGCTTATTCAGCGCGAATATGAGTATACCGAGGTTGAGCGCAACGAATATGCACTCTTTGATGTCAAACTCGAACAAATTCATTGATTTGCCCCCCTGCCCTTAGGGTTCATTATACTTTGGTGAACAACAGGATACCGATAAGCAAGCCGTAGATAGCGCAGGCTTCGCACAGTACCATTCCGAGGAACGCGAGGCTCCGTATCGAGCTTTCTTTTTCCGGCTGACGCGCGATGCCTTCCGTACCGCCCTTTGCCGCCATTCCGATTCCGATTGCCGCACCTACCGCGGACAGTACGGCAACCGCCGCGCCTATTGCTGCTAATGACATAATTTTTTCCTCCAAATATATGTGTGTTTAGTTGTTATTGGTTATTCCACGGCCTCGCCGATGTAAACTATTGTCAAGTACGTAAAGATAAACGCTTGAAGTACCCCGTCAAAGATGTCAAAATACGCCGAGAACGGGCTTGACACAAAAGGTACCGGGACGACAGAGTAAATTATTTCCATAATGATGAACGCCGCGAAAACATTACCGAATAGCCGGAGCGCAAGCGACAGCGGCTTGGTAATATATTCCATTAGCTTAAACGGCGCGACGACAGGCATAGGGTCAATAAGCGTCTTAGCCCAGCCTTTAAGACCCTTATAACGGAACCCCGCGCCAAGCACAACGATAATGCTGATTAAAGCGAGCGTGGCGGTAACGTTGATGTCTTTCGTAGGCGGATACATATGTAAGCCGGGGATAAAGTTCAGCAAGCCTATTATGTTAGCCAGACCGAGGAACACAAGGAGCGTCCCGATATACGGCACAAAGGCTTTACCGTGATGCCCCGCCGAAGTTTTGCAGAGGTTATTGACAATCTCAACAAGCCACTCCACGCAAACCTGAATCTTACCGGGATTATCAGCTTTCAGGGTACGCTTAAGTAGCGCCGACAAAACGATAAGTATTATACTGACGATAAAGCAGACGAACACCGCGTTATTGATATTAACCGTGTCGCCAAAAAGCTGGAAGGAGAATATAACCTCACTGCCGACTTTCTCAAAGACTTCTTCCAATCGTTTCACCTACCTTTTGAAAGACAGTATACCACTTAATACTCGAAATGTCAAGCATTTTTTGGAGAATTGTGCGATTTTTTTCACAAGAACCGCGCAAAGCCTTGCTACAGCTAACTCGGGGACGCGCAAAAACTTCGGACGCGCTCGAAGGTTTAGGTGATGTGAAGCCGGAGGAACTAGGCACCCCCGCCTCTGCGGAGGCAGTGCGTCCTCTAAAGAGGGGGGCTTTGGAGGATAGGACGTGGGTTACGTCCGCGCACGGCGCGGGGAACCACCCCGCCGCCTACGGCGGCACCCCTCCCAAGAGGGGAATTTGGTACGCCGCGCACGGCGCGGGTACAACCCCCGCCTCTGCGGAGGCACCCCCTTCCGCGGAAGGGGGCAGGGGTAGGACGCGTCCCTCGCAACCCACGTCCAAATCAAAAAAGCCCCCTTCCGGAGAAGGGGGTGCCGCCCGAGGCGGCGGGGGTTGTCCTCGTAAATTCCCCTCTTGGGAGGGGTGCCGCCGCAGGCGCCGGGGTGGTTCCCCCGCAGGGCGCAACCACCGTCTAACCCTCCAAAGCCCCCCTATTCAGAGGACGCACTACCTCCGCAGAGGCGGGGGGTGCTACCGCGCGACATCGCCCTTGCGGCTGCTCGACGGCTTTGGCAGCAGCACCGTTACCTCTATCCCGCCGCCTATCGCGTTTTCTAGCGTCAGCCGGCCGCTGTGACGCTTTACAATCTCGTCGCAGACCGCGAGGCCTATACCGCTTCCGCGCTCTTTTGACGAGCCCTTGTAAAATTTCAGCTTTACCTGTTCGAGGTCGTCCTCCGGGATACCCGGGCCGTAGTCGCGGATTGAGATACAGACCCATTCCTTGCTACCGTCGTAGATTACGCCTATCCCGACCTCTATCATTTTGCCGTCGCGGCCGTATTTCGCGGCGTTGTCGAGGATATTCAGAAACACCTGCTTCAAACGCACCGGGTCGCCCGGTATCTCCGCAAGCGGCTCCTCCAGCGGCTCGTAACTGAGTTTCAGCCCGTCCTGTCTAAAGACCTCGGCGTAGGTCGCCACAGCGTCCTCCAAAACTATCTCAACGTCGCAGGGTTCAAGTCTTACCGTGAACTTGCCGTCCTCAATACGCGTAAAATCGAGCAGTTCCTCAACCATCGTGGCAAGCCGCCGCGCCTCTTTGAGTATGATATTCAGGCCGCGTTTAGCGTCCGAACTCAGCCCCTCGCCGTAGAGCAGCGTTTCACCCCAACCCGCTATTGCAGTCAGCGGCGTCCGAAGCTCGTGCGAGACCGACGAGATAAACTCCGTTTTCATCTTTTCCGACTGGCTTATTTTCATTGACATTTCGTTGATAGAGTTAACCATCTCGCCTATTTCGTCGTCGTACCTGTTGTCGATTTGCGCGCCGTAGCCTCCGTCGGCTATAGCCCGCGTCATACTCGTGACCTCCTGTATCGGCGCGATTATCGAGCGTATGAAAAACAAACTCGCCCCCGCCATAAGCGCGAGTATAGCCGCCCCAATTCCGCAGGCGGCAAAAATATTCAGCAGTACCAAGTGGTCAACCTTTTCCATACTTGAAACATAGCGCATCATTCCGACCATTCGCCCGTCCGAATACAGCATAGGGCTTGTGACGGATATAATCCGCTCGCCGGTGGTGGGATTGCGCCCGTGCCACATCGCGATTGCGTGGGTATCCTGCGCTACGGCTATATCGGGAGTACCGGGGCGGCTCCCGGCGGTTATCCCGTAGGTGGATACCTCGACCCTCCCCGCTGTGCTTATGAATTGCAGTTCAAGCTTGTCGCGCTCGTCAAAGCGCTCGGTATAACGGTACGCCGACTGGTAATACTCCGCATAGGTCTTGGTTATGTAATTCGCGAAAAAGTCCGTAGCGGTCTTGGCCTTCATCTGAAGCCCGGCCTCCATACCGCTGTAGTAATACGAATACACGGACAGCGAAAACGCCACTATCCCCGCAAGCACAATTAACAAAGTCGCCGTCAAGCTGTTAACCAGCCAACGGCGCTTAATCCCATAAAGTTTAGCAGGCTTGAAATCCTGCCGCAAATCAGCAAACATTTCGCATACTCCAAATAACAGTTATCAAATATCAAATATCAAATATCCGCGCGGCGGGGACGGAATTTTATAAATATATCAACGAACTATTGTGTAAATGTATCAACGAACATTGTAGGGGCGAGGCTCGCCTCGCCCGGATTGCACGCCCTACGCGCCCCGCGTCCCTCCCCCGTCATTGCGAGCCGGTCCTCCGCGGACGGCGAAACGCTCACATTGTAGAATTTCGCAAATCTGTAACCGGCGCGGCAATCCAGTGCCGGGAGCGTAACATACGTATCTGCGGACTGCGGCACTGGATTGCTTCGCACCTGTAACGCCCTACGTATCGCAAGCCCACCGATGCTTCGCACCTGTAACGCCCTACGTATCGCAAGCCCACCGATGCTTCGCAATGACGAACTCTTGACCCGCGTCCGTTTCCGCGTCCACTTCCCCGCAACCAACGTCCAAACCCACGTCCCTATCCCCTCTGTGGAGGGGTGCCGCCCGCAGGCGGCGGGGTGGTCGCAACCTCGTCCAAACCTTCCAAAGCCCCCCTCTTTAGAGGGGGGAAGCGTCCGCAGACGCGGGGGGTGTCCCCCGCAGGTCGCAACCAACGTCCAAACCAACGTCTCTGATATTTGATATTTGATAACTGTTAACTATAATTTGATAACTGTTAACTATAAAAAAACCTAAGGTTTTTTTATCTGTATCGTCTTGGGCGCTTTCAGCGCCTGAACGTTAGTTGACACCGTATCAGTCAGCAACTCCTCGCGCACTATTGACAGCGAGCGCGGAGCGTCGATACCGATTTTAGCCGAGCCGCCCTCTATATTCAGCAGCGTTATACGGACGTCGGCGCCAATGCGTATGGTTTCGTTAATCTTGCGCGATAGTACAAGCATTAGTCCGCGCCCTCCGTTTCGTCCGTTTGCGCTAGTAACGCTTCAAAAACAGGGTGCCGAACGGCGTAGTTAGACGTAGGCAGTATTACCTGCCGCCCGATTTTGGCGACCGTGTTCACAAGTATCGGCGCCGCCATATTACAGGTCATCTGCGTAAGGTCCTCGGGGATTACAAGCACGGACAGCACCAGCAAATGCCCCGCCACGTTGAGTTTAAGCTCAAGCTCAACTTCCTCCTCAACATCGAACTCGTAGTCCGGGAACGCGCGGAACGTATCCGTAACCGGCAAACATACATCTACATCGTCAAGCGATTGCAGCCACGCAACGGGCTTGCTCTCCTCAAATTCGAGCAGAACAAGGCGGTGATTGTCCTCAAGCCCCGGTAAACCCTCCGCAAACTCCCAAACCTTTGCCGGGTCAATCTCAACTTGACCAAATCGAACAGTTTCAATACTCATTTTTTTAACTCCGCATATCTATATGTGATGATTAGGGCTTTAATGCCCGGAACGTCTCTATGCTTCGACTGTTTAGCTTGTTAACTCTTTGCCTGGTATTGGCTTTAATGCCCGAACCGTTTCTATGCTTCAACTGTTTAGCTCGTTAACTCTTTGCCTGGTATTGGCGTGGGTGTACTGGAACCGCGACCGCTTTATGAAACCGCAACGGCTCTGTAGGGGACGATGCCCACATCGTCCCGCGGGTTTGTCAATCTATAAACTCCCGCGAACGGGGCGATGTGGGCATCGCCCCCTACAACAGCCTACGTGTAACCGCCGTAGGGGCGGGTTTCAAACCCGCCCACGGGTTCCGCCATTTATAATAACACCGCGCCATTGTAGGGGCGAGGCTCGCCTCGCCCGGATTGTGCGGGTTTTTGATAACGTCAACCGGGCAAACCAAACTCCCTACAGTTTCTCGTTAACATACCGTGCCTCGTAGGGGTCGGACTGCTCAACGCTTATCGTAATCTTCGGCTGGTTGCGCAAATAAACCTCCACGGACGCCCGCGGGTCTATTTTAATCTCCGGCAGGTAGTTTGAGTTCCAGTCGATATTGACGCTGTGATTAGACCAGTCGATATTGACGGAACCCTTGCTCCAGGTAATCTGCGGCGGAGCCTTCGGTATAGACGCGACGTTTGCCTCGGCCATAACCGGGCGGTTGTGCTGCTTCGCGATTTGAGCGACGCGGTCCCCCGGTTTTTCAGTTGAACCGAGATAGTCTCCGTCCTTCGCAGCCGTTTGAGTACCCGTGATAGAGGTATTAAGCCCCTTTCCGGCATATTTATCGGTAGCCTCTGACGGCGTTGCAACCCCGACGTCGCTCATCAGCTTAGAAAAATTAAGCGTGAACGCCGGAACCTCCGATTCTATTTTAGGTTTGGCGGTTTCCGTACTAATTTCAGGCATAGCGGTATTTGTGGAAACCGTCATCTGCGCGGGGGTAAATTTGACCCCAAGTTGCGCGAATTGCTGGTCAATAACTAAACGAGAGATTGTCATAGCACCTTACCTCCCTGTCCAAGTGTGTATTCTCTACAACTATTCTAATAACATTCATTAAACTATACACCAAATCCAAGCATTTGTCAAGACCCAAATATTGCAGTTAACAGTTATCAAATATCAAATATCAGAGTTAAGATAATTGATAATGAATAATGAATAGTGAATAATTACGTTGGGTTGGACGTTGGTTGCGCCCTGCGGGGGAGGCCACCCCGCCGCTGCGGCGGCACCCCTCCCAAGAGGGGAATGGGGACGCACACGAGGGTTGCGAAATACACAACAAATGTAGGGGCGGGTTTCAAACCCGCCCTCCCCCGCGCACGGCGCGGGCGCACCCTCGTCCAAACCCATCGTCTCTGATATTTGATATTTGATATCTGTTAACTGTTATTTGTTAACTGTTAACTGTATCTATTGACATTTTCCGTCTGCCGTGTTATACTTAGAGCATTACGAATTAGGCAACGCTTGCCAAAACTTCCGCGATGCTGTTGCCATATTTTGGGGTGGAACTGGTCTGGTGGCCGGCACGGACTTCAAACCCGCTTGTGAGGCAGTTTACTCTGTTTCTGGTGCGTTCGATTCGCACACGCCCCGCCACTTATTGCCAACATACGGGAGAAGGTGGATATACAACGAACCGAATTATTCTCGGGACCGCCGGTCACGTTGACCACGGCA
>JAISJH010000011.1 GCA_031261635.1 Oscillospiraceae bacterium | reverse complement strand
CCCCGCACTTGCTATCGGTCGGTCGTTTGGGCGCGCGCAAAACCCGTGCGGGGTGTTAAAAATCCTTATGGGGGTTTTGCGGCCCTGTTTTGCCGCGCCGGTCTCACCGGTGCGTATCTCAAGCGTTCCGCGGCTCGCAATGACGGGCAGGGCGAAGCCCTGCCCTCCGTATCGGGCGAGGCGAGCCTCGCCCTTACAGGGATTGTGTGGTTTATTTATACTTCCCCAACCAACAGGGCGGGTTTGAAACCCGCCCCTACGTATGTTCCGCTCCCGCTTTGCCTACTACGACAGCAGGATTTTTTTTGCCAGCTCGTCGTTTACGTCTGTCATATAGCGTATGCCGGTTTCGGCGGCTGTTTCGCGGTTTGCGGCGAAGATGTCGTTGCGTGTTATCTCCGATACCTTGAACTTTCTCGCTCCCGCCATAAACTGCTGTAGGCCGGCGCAGAGTTTATCCGCAAGGTTTGCGGAGGCTATCGCGCCGAGCGGCAGCTCTTTGAACGCCGCCTCGCCTACTTTTTCTTTTACGTCGAAATAGTTTGAGAATATTTCCTCCGGCTTCGTTCCCAATTCGTCCTTAAACGTCGCGGGGAGTTCGTCCCAGTTGCCGTTGAGGTGTTCGCGGCGGTCGGGGTACAACGCGCCCTCTATGTTTGAGCCGACAAAGCCCGGAATCATCAGCGCGCGTCCCATACAGACGAGTTTCACAAACGGCGCGCCGAGGGCGAGAGCCTTGAAAATATGGTCCTCACGGGCAAAACCTCCCGCAAGCGCCAAGTCGGGGGGACGTTTGCCGCTAGCCGCGAGGATAGTCGCGTATTCTATCGCCTTGCTGTGCAGGTTTATCGACGGCACGCCCCAGGACTCCATCATATTCCACGGGCTCATACCCGTGCCGCCGCCGGAACCGTCGATTGTGAGCAGGTCAAGTTCCGCTTCGGAGGCGAATTTTATCGCGCTCGCAAGCGCCTCCATACCATAGGAGCCGGTTTTCAGTGTGATACGCGTCAAGCCCAGACCGCGCAGGTGCTTTACAGCCGCCATAAAGTCGTCGTGAACTTCCTGCCAGGAATTTTTATCCGTATAACCCAAACGCGAGTGCCGCGCGAAAGACTTAATCGCTCCCGATTTATACGCCTCCTGAACCGCGGGATTTGTCGGGTCGGGGTCAACTATGTAATCGCGGTTTTTGAGGAAGGTCGCGTACTCGATGTCCGTTACCTGGATTTCGCCGCCTATGTCTTTCGCTCCCTGCCCCCATTTCAGCTCGAGGATTACCTTGTCGCCATATTTCGCGGCTATGTATTCAGCCACTCCGTTGCGCGTGTCCTCAACGTTCATCTGAACTATAATCGCTCCGTAGCCGTCGAAGTATTTTTG
The DNA here is from genome assembly GCA_031261635.1 of Oscillospiraceae bacterium. Taxonomy (GTDB): domain Bacteria; phylum Bacillota; class Clostridia; order Oscillospirales; family Oscillospiraceae; genus JAISJH01. The sequence goes on along the minus strand of JAISJH010000011.1, from coordinate 22,285 downwards.
ATAGATGTCAATTCTGCGCTCCAGTTCGGGAGCCGCCTTAATGCGCCCGCCTTCAAGAATTGACTTCCTGTCAACGCCCACGACGTTCTCGCCTATTACAATCGGGTAGCCCGCCAGAGCCGCGCCCGCCGCAAACGATTCCCAGTATTTAGCCGCGATAAAAGTCGAGCCTAAAGCCCCGGTCATCAGCGGCACGCGGGATTTCGTCTTGACACGCGTCCCGAACTCTGTTTCAAGCGAAACCTTCGGGAAGATGCAGTCGTCGGCGGCGTTAGTGCCTAAACCGACCGCTCCGTAGTTGTAGCCCTGGATTCGCAGGTTATTATAGGCAACCCCGATATGATTAGTATTGGAGCTTCCCGAAGTGATAGCGCCGAAGTCCCTCGGATAGAGCATTTTGCGCCCCTTAAGCGAGGACAGCCACGTTTCGCAGCGGCCTTTACAGTCCGCGCGGCACAGCGTACACAGCCCGGATTCGCAAGGGTCGCCGCGGTTGACGGTCTTAAGAACATCGTTGGATTTTTGGTAGCCCATTGAGTTTTCCCCCTAAAACGTAAGTTTATTTTGTATAATATCACTAGTATACCACATATTTCCCCCGCTTGCAAGATGTATTTTGCGGTTTGTGAATGTTTTTTGTGAAATACACGCCAAAAAAGTACCGCATTGAGCGCGTAGTGTGGGGCGACAGCGTTTACTTTTTTTGCGTCTACGCGCCCCCGTCTACGCGCCGTGCGCGGGGTGCGCCGTGCCGGCGCACCGTCTTTGCGAAGCACCGGTAAGCCCGCGATACGTAGAGTGTTACAGGTGCGAAGCAATCCAGTGCCGGGAGGTTATGATAATTGACAATTGATAATGAATAATGAATAATTACGAGGGGCGCACACGGAGGTGCCTACGTCAACCCTGGATTGCTTCGCCGCATATCATTGACTACGTATCGCAAGTGCGGCGGCGGCTTCGCAAAGACGGGCAGGGCAAAGCCCTGCCCTGTCCCGGCGCACTGCGCCGGGACGGTGGACGTGGGTTGCGTCGCGCTCGGCGCGGGACACCACCCCGCCGCTACGCGGCACCCCTCCCAAGAGGGGAATGGACGCGCACCGCGCACGGCGCGGGACGTGGGAGGGCGGGTTTGAAACCCGCCCCTACGTGTCTGGTGGTTGTTCTTCAAGCTCCGGCGGTTGTTCCGGCGGCGGTTCTATTCCGAGGCTTATCGTTATTGTTATGAGCGTCCCGGGGGCTACCCTGCCGCTTTGGGGCGATTGCGATATTACTGTTCCCTCTGTGAATATTTCGCTGTATTCCTCTAATATTTCTACCCTCAAACCCTGCGATGTTAGCGCGTATTCCGCGTCTGCCTGACTGTTGCTTACTACGTTTGGAACCTCTACCTTTCCGTCGCCGCCGCTTACTGTTATTGTTATCGTCGCGGCTATGTCAACGGTTGTTCCCGCCATAGGATTTTGCGTTATTACCTGCCCGGCGGGTATGCTGTCGCTTTGGATTTCGTTTACGCTTACGCGCAGGCCTTTTGCCTGTAGCGCGGCTTCGGCGTTTGAGCGCGTTTGCCCTGTTACGTTCGGGACGATTACGCCGCCGCTTACTATTATCGCTACGGTGTCGTTCGCGTTAGCCTTTGCGCCGTATAGCGGCGACTGGCTTATTACCTGCCCTTTTGGAACGTTCACGCTCTCCTGTTCGCTTACGCTTACACGCAGACCCGCGCCTTTGATTTTGGCTTCGGCGGCGGCGCGGCTCTCTCCCGTTACGTTCGGCACGGTTATACCGTCGCTTACGTTGATTGTTACGGTATCGCCCGCGCTTATAAAGGTTCCTGCTGTGATGTTTTGCGAGATTACTATGTCAAGCCTAACCGCCGCGCTGGTCTCACGAATTACGGAAGCGTTCAAGCCCGCCGCCCTAAGCGCGGTTATCGCAACGCTCTGGTCAAGCCCCGTAAGCGAGGGTACGCGTGTGCCGCTACTGACTGTTAGCGTGACTATAGCGTTTTTGTTAACGTAGCTCTGCGCCGTCGGCGACTGGCTTATGACGCTGCCTTTGGCTATAAGCGTACTCTCCTGATACACGGTTTTCGCGGTAAGCTGCTGCGCCGACAGCGCACTTAGCGCGTAGCTCTCGTCGCACCCTACAACGTTCGCTACGGCTATACCGCGGCTTACGCTTATCGCTACGCGGGAATTGCGCTCCGCGTTAGCCCCCGCCGCCGGGTTTTGCGAGATTACCTCGCCTATCGGCACGGACGCGCTGTCCTCATACGTTACGCTCACTATAAAACCCTTGCCCTCGAGCGTTCGCCGCGCGGCGGCCTCCGCGGTACTCCGAACGTCCGGCACGCTTACGGGCGCGGGTCCCTTGCTGAGAACGAGCGTAATTGTATCGCCCTCAAAGGCCTGACTGTTTGCCGCCGGGCTTTGCGATTTTACTGTTCCGCGCGGAATGTTTTCGTCAAACTCCTCCGCTGAATACACAAACTTTAGATTTAGAGCGTTAAGCGTCCGCTCTGCCGCGCTTGCCGTCTGTTCGCTTAACTTCGGTACTGTTACGGGCTTCTTGCCGAGGCTTACGACAATTTCAATCTCCGCGCCGGATTCAAGTTCCGTGCCGGGCGCGGTATTCTGCGATATTACCGTGCCTTTTGCGACTGTATTGTCGTATGTTTCGCTTATCTTTAGTTTCAAATTTAAGTCGTCAAATTTTTTCTTTGCGTCGGTCTGCAACGTGCCTACAACGTTCGGAACTATCCTGCGTATTTTCCCCGCGCAGACGGTTAGCTCTACGTTATCGCCCAGTACCGCCATTGCGTCCTTCGGCGGGTTTTGCGATATTACGCTGTTCAGCGGCGCGTTATCGTCGCGGGTTTCGACTACGCTAACCGTCAGACCCGCGCTTGTCAGTACGCTTTTGGCTTCTTTTATGTCAAGCCCCGTCACGCGCGGAACGGGGAATTGCCGCTTGCCGAGGCTTACGAGAAGCGATACCGCCGTGCCGTATTCCACTGTCGTATTCGCGGCGGGTTCCTGCGATATTATGTGACCGCCCGCTACGCGCTCATCGTTTATCTCGCGCTTTACGAAGGTGAAGCCCGCGTTTGTGAGGAGCGCTCCCGCTTCCTCCGCTGATTTATACTGAACGTCGGGGACTTTTTCGTAGTGAAGCCCCATTGACAGGGTGAAGCGGAAAGTTTTATCCGTCATCTCGCTCGTTCCGGCTTTCAGATTCTGCGATATAATATGTCCCTCGGGAACCGTTTTGCTGTATTCCTTTACGCTGTTCTCGTCAATGCCGAAGGGTTTACCGTCGTTTTTGCCGGAACCCGCGAGGCTCATTAGTTTTTCAGTCGCCTGCGTTAAAGACAGCCCCGTGAGGTCGGGGACTGTTTCGAGATAGGCTACTCCCGAGATAATCTCTCCGTTTGATATTTTCAGCGTTACCGTTTCGCCTACGGCGTACTCGCTGTTAGCCGGGATATCCTGCGAGAACACTATGCCCTCTGATTTGTATAAACTCGGCGACTTTTCAGCTTTTACTATAAAGCCGAGCAGTTCCAGCGTTTCAGTTGCAAGCGCGATGTCGTCGCCCTCTACGAGCGGGACGAGCTTCATCTCCCGCCCGCCGCTTATTGTCAGCGCGACAGTTGTGTTCGTATCGACCACGCGCCCCGCTTCTATATTCTGAAGCAAAATGTAATCAGCCGGGACGGTGCTTGAATAACGCTTGTCGACTATCGAATATTGCAGCTCCGCGTTGACGAGTATCTCCGCCGCCTCGTCAACGTCGCGGCTTATTACGGACGGCACGCGGGTCATACCCTCCGGGATAGCTATATCGCGTATAACGTTGCCGTCAAATCTTATTATACCGCCCGCAAAGAGCGCGATTGCCGCCGCTATTACAAACAGAACAAGCGGGGCGGCGATTTTTACCGCTCGCGGGAGCGTCCCGAAGTCAAGCCCGCGTATTCGGTTAGCCCGCTGTTTAACCGCCTTTGCCGTTAGCTCGCTTGCGAGCGTCGCCGCGTCGGGGGTTCTGTCCTCAATGCGTATATTGAGGCCGTTCATTATTGCCGCTGTTTGAGAGCGTGTCGCGGCTCCTCTTGGTATCGGGCTTATTATATCGCGTTTTTTGAGCGCGAGAGCCGCTCTGCGTTCAAGCGCGTCCGGCGGCGCAATGCCCGTTATCATTCGGTAGAGTACCGCGCTTAGGGCGTAGATATCGGTATACGCCCCGGTATCGCCGAGGCTCCTGTACTGCTCCTCCGGCGAATAGCCTACGCTTACGACCGCCGTTAAACTGCGGCTGTGCGAAGTCGTCGCGAAACGCGCCGCTGCGAAGTCGATTAGCTTCATTCTGCCGTCTGTCGTGAGGATTATATTCTTAGGGCAGATGTTACAGTGGACTATCCCCGCGCCGTGCGCCAGTTCCAGCGAGTGTATCAGGGGAAGCGTAAGCTCTATAGCTTCGGCCGCTGAAAAACCCGTTTTTGCAAGGCGTTTTTCAAGCGTTTCGCCGTTTAGGTACTCCGTGACGAGGTAGGCCGTGTTATTATAGCCGAAGCAGTCAAGCACCCGCGCAATGCCGCCGTCCCCGGGGAGGCCTCGAAGCTTTTCGCCCTCCCCGAGGAATTTTACAAGCCCGTCGTGAAACTGCTTCTGCTTTTTAGCGTCGCTGAATACGGTAACTTCCGACGTACCGGGCAGGCGCGTGGCAAATTCGCCGGGGAGGTATTCCTTGACCGCGACCTTTTGCCCGGCCTGTTTGTCCCAGGCTACGTAGGTTATCCCGAAGGCTCCAGAACCGAGCGTCATTCCCGTTATATAGCGTCCGCGAAGCTCGCTCCCAAGCGGCAACTGCACGCCCTCCGGCTCCGCGCCGCCCTCGCGATAGCCGCAGTTAGGGCAGACTTCTGCATTGTTATGAGGTTCCATACAGCGTTTACAGAAATTCATTTTTCGCTCCCGGCGTTATTATAATTGACAATTGATAATGAATAATTACGGGGGGTGGACGTGGGTAACTGGGCTTGGATTGCTTCGCGCGGCTCGCAATGACGGACTCTTGACCCGCCCGGTGTTTTGTTGACTTGCCATAATCCGGGCGAGGCGAGGCGCGTTGCCCCTACACCGGGCGGGTTTGAAACCCGCCCCTACGCACCACAAAACCCGCCCCTACGCACCACTCTATCGTTTCAATTGGTACTTGTCACTGTTTGCAAAGAAACCCTCGTAGTCGCCGTATACTTTGCAATAGGCGTCGAGCGCGTTTTTGTTTATCGGCAGGGCGCCGCTTTTGTTGCGTATATGCAGATAGTCCTGCGAATTTTCGTTTAGCATATAGCTTAACAGACGCTCTGACACTTTGCGCTCCGCGCCCTCTGCTGGCAGTATGCTCCATAGCTCCGCGAATGTCGCGGGTACGCTGTCGCGGTCTATTGCGAGGAGTTTATAGCGCGCGGGGAGGGCTGCGCTGATTGCATAATACTCCTCCGTGCCGGATAGATACGCTCCGGTCTCACCGTTATAAAACAACTCGCTCGCGGCAATCGAAAACTCTCCGGCGAAAATATTTTTATAATCCACGCCGCCCGATAGGCCGCGCTCTGATACGGACAGCGGCATTGCGGCGAATACCTCGCTTAAATCGCTTACGCTGTTTTTTTCATAGGTACAAAGCTCGGGGTTTATATAGAGCGCGGAAACGTTGAAGCCCAGCGGCAACTGGTTTTTTCCCGGGAAATAACGTTTATAGCTGTCTAAAAAGTACGTTTTGGCAATATCGCCGCCGGTTAAAACGCCGCTTATGTCCGGCAGTTTTTCTAAGGCCGCGTCGTCGAGTTCGCCGGATTCGAGGACTGCCGCCACGCCTCCGTCCCGCAAGGCGACGTATACTTCGTCAAGGTATTTTTCGCGCGGAATACCTTTTATATTTACCGTGACGTTAGGATAACTCCCGGTAAAATCCTCCGCGATTGCTTTTAACGCTCCGGCGCGGGGAAAATCCACCGTAGCGTCGCCGGTGATTATGTACCATAGCGCGATTTCAGCGTCGGGCAGTTCCGCGCTGTCCTTTCCGCGCGTTATATTGAGGCCGAGTATTACAAGACCTACGCAGAGTACGGCGGCGATTGACAGCGCGCTTATTTTGCGTATTTTTACGCGCCTTTTCATTTCCTCCGGCGGGGTCAGTACCACAGCTTTTTTCGTTAAGACCCGCTCGAAATCCGCGACGGTTCTGAACCGAAGGTGAGTTTCCGCCGCCATTGCCTTTAGTATGATATCGCTTAGGTACTGCGGTATATCGTCGTTAAGAGCCTTTGGCGTGGGTAGGTTGTCGGTTATTATTCGGTTAGTTGCTTCCTCCGGCTTCATTGCCGTCAGGGCGTAGTAGAGCGTCGCGCCGAGCGCGTAGATGTCGATTTGTTCCGTCTGCGCGGCATTTCGCTCGTACTGTTCGGGGGGCGAGTAGCCGGGTTTCATAATTTGTGTAAGGAAATTTTCCTTTTCGCCTTCGCTAAGCCGCGCCGCTCCGAAGTCTATTAGTTTTACGTTGCCCTCGGGGAAAGACGGGGGGATTATAACGTTATCGGGGCTTATGTCGCGGTGCAAAATACCCGCTTTGTGCAGAGCCTTCAGCGCGGAGGCTACCTGTAGCGTTATACTCACGCCCTCCTCCGCGCTCATTTTTCCCTGCGTTTCTATGTACGCTCCCAGCGTTGTTCCGCTCAAAAATTCCATTGCGTAGTAGGCTGTGTTATTCTCTGAAAAATTATCGAAAACGCGTACTATGTGTACGTTTTCCTCAAACTCTTTAATCCGCAGGGCTTCACGTTGGAAGCGCTCTTTCCCCCTGCTAAATTCCTCGCTTTTGTCGCCGGAGAGGAGTTTTACGCCGGGTTTGCCGGGGATTCTTGACACAACGCCGTTCGGGTAATATTCCTTCAATGCCGCTATGTTATTCGCGACCGTGTCCCAGACCCTGTAAATAATCCCGAAGCCGCCGAAGCCTATCACGCCGCCCGCTATGTAGCGGTTATTCAGTTGCGTCCCCGGCTTTAGGTAAAAGAGTTCCTCCGGCTCGCCTCCCTTGATAAAGCCGCAGTGAGGACAGGCGGTGTAGCCGCTGTCGTATTCGGTAAAACAGTTGTCGCATCTGATTTGCATTTTCACGCCCCCGTCAATAGTGCTTTTATCACGAATTATCCCAACTGTATGTTGGGAGGTACATTAGGCAGAAACCCGCCGCGAGGAGTATCCGCGCGGCCGCTCCCGCGTCCGTTTCCGTTTTTACCAGTATAAGCGTGAATGTTACCGCTACGATGATTGATACTACGGCCTTTGGTATCAGATAGTGTTTTATAAGCCTGTTGTTATTTAAGAACACTACAACCAGTATGCCCGTGAAAAACAGCAGTAAGCTTAAAAATAACACCTGCAAGATAATTCTCAAAGCCGAATCCCGCGCCGCTCCAAAATACGACTGCAACAAGTGCGGTTTTTCAACTGTGAAAATTGAGCGCGAGTGCGTAAACACATCGCGTAGCTTTAAGTCCTCGCTGTCCGCGCCCATATAAAAGTATGTGCCGCCTGTCTTTTGCGCTATAGAACTCATTTGGTAGCCGCCGACAGGCAGACCGGAGTAGTAAATCGTATTGACGGGTATGCGGTTTTTGGCGTTGTCAATATCGCCGAGCGCGGCCGCCTGTAGTTCCGAATAGTCTATGCCGCTTAGACCGTCTGAAAAGAGGAGTATTAGACCCGGCCAGTTTTTGTTTTCGCTCGCCCTCATTTGTTCAAACGAGGTCAGCAGGGCGGACTGGATATCCGTCCCGCCGCCGTAGTCTACCGTTTCCCTTATTGTTTCTTTCAGCGTTTCGCGCTCGCTATCGCTATTCAGCGGCGCGTACTCGCGGATTGCATAGGGCGTTTCGTTGAAAACGGTTACGCCGAGGTATTCGCCCGTAGGCACCGTGTCGATGTAGGATAGGATTGCCTCCACAGCGTCGCGCTCCGGGTCGTTTTCAAGCATAGAGCCGGAGATGTCGCAGACTATCATAGTCCCGTTAAAATCGGGATTTACGGCTTTTGTCAAGCCGACAAGCCCGTAGAGTAGCTGAAAAACTATCCCCAGCACGAGCGCGGCGGGGAGCGTTATCGCCGCCGCCTTGGCGCAGGTTAATTTGAACTCCTGCCGACGTTTCAGTATGTAGTTCCCGGAGTTGACCGCCTCCGATATGAGCATTACGGCGCAACAGACCGCCGCGATAAACAGCATATACGCGCCGCATTGCAGCCAGTACGGCAGGTAAGTAACGTAAATCAGCAGCGCTTCGCCGATTACATACGCCGCTATCGTCCCGGCTACGCTGAGTATTAGCATACACAGATTAAGAGATGATGATTTTCTCATTGTTCAGTCACCTATTCTTTTTATTTTTAACAATAGTCAAAATATTTATCGCGATTGAAAACGCGGCGGCTATCGCAATCAAGGCGAAGCACAGCGTTACGTACAGGTTGTTTTTGGTGTCGAGCCCCTTGAAATTTTCAGGGAGATACTGGGATTTTCCCGCCGCCGCCCAGACGCCCTCTTTGTATTCGAGGTGTACGACAACGTTCGCGGTCTTGTCGGCTTCAAAATCCGCGAGTTTTCCAAACGGTATTTCCACGGTTATGGTAGTCGGGACAGGTACAATCTCCGGCGTTGGTTCCGGCGACGGTGTAACCTCCGGCGTTGGCTCGGGCGTAGGTTCCGGCGTTGGTTCTAAGTCCTGCGTTGGCTCGGACTGCTCTAATTCTGTTGCCTCCGGCTGTTCCGCCGTTGCCTCCACGGCTGTGTCGGCAGTAGCTAGGCAGTTCGGCAGTAGCGCCGTTAGTATTAGCAATATTGCGAATAGTTTTTTCATTTTTTGTGATGCTCACTTTCTGTTTATTAAAGCGTTGCGGCTATGTAGGGGACGATGCCCACATCGTCCCGCCGGGTTTTGCCATTCTACGTAATACGTACAATTGTGCAATTCTTGGGGCGATGTGGGCATCGCCCCCTACAGAGATTGTGCAACGCACATTTGCAACTCTCGGCAATCCAGTGCCGCAGTCCGTAGATACGTATGTTACGCCCCCGGCACTGGATTGCCGCGCCGGTTTCACCGCTACGTATCGCGGGCTTTCCGCGGCTCGCAATGACGGACTTGTGACCCGTTGCCTTTTGACTATTCCTCCCGCGTAATAAGCACGGCTACCGCCCCGCTTATTACGCTCGCGAACACCAGTGCTGACACTGCCGGGACGTATACGCCGCCCGCGCCTATCGCTGCCGGTATGCCGAATAGGGCGAAGCACAGCGCCGCGCTGATTATGAATATCGCGGAGATTACTACGTTCAGCCAAGCCGTGGAATTGTCGCTCTCGCTGTTTTGCGCGGCGTAGATTTGACCCTCGGGGCGGTAGAGCCGCTTGAACTCGTCGCTTATCGCGCTGTCGCTTCGCAGTTTTTCCGTTATTGTATCGCAGAGTTCGGCTTTGTTTTCGCAGTTTCGTATACGCTTGAACGCGCCCTTTACGCTCTCCGCTGTGAAAGCCGAATTTTCAGATATATTGGAGATTTCGCTGTTCAGCGCGTTAAATATTTCGTTGCGGTACACATCAGAATACTCCTCGTTCCTGTTTATAACCGCTACCGCGCTGAATATCGCCGTTAAATCTTTCACGTCGCTTTGCTCACGCTCGCCGCGGCAGATTTTTAGAAACGTTTCCGCGATTAAATTTTTTTCGCCGTAGGTACCCGCCTGTATCGCGAAAGCGATTGCAAGCGCGAGTTCAAAATCCGCGCCTTGGCTAAGGTTGTTCCAGTAAGTGAGGCGGCGTATGCACAGCTCCCAGTTTTGTATACTGTGGTCGTTTAGCTCGGAGACAATCGCGCCGTAGGAATCCCTGCCGTTTTTTACGGCGTCAATCCGCGAGCATAAGTCGCTGCCCTCGGTTATTTCGCCGTCTTTATCGTAGAGCGTTTTTATTGTAGAGATTGTTTCCGGCGGCGCGATAGCGGCTAATTTCCGCAGGGTACCGGTACTTAGCGCAATACGCTCTTTCATAACGGCGCGAACGCCGTAGCTTGTTAGCTCGAGCCTGTCAAAGCGTTCAAGCCAGCTTTGGACGTAAGCCCAAAACCCCGCGCTCTCAATCGCCCCGCTTAAACCGCGCAGAAAGGCCTGTATATAAAGCTCCAAGACCGCCGCTATTTTACTATTTTCGCCTCTTATTAAAAAGTGCGCGTAATTTAGTTTTTCAAGCGTTTCAAGAAAGGCGAATTTTTCAGCTATTTTTTCAAAATACAGCTTATATAAGACCCCCTGCCGCTCCGCGTCAAGTTTCGCCGCCCAGTTTACTGCGGTTTTCCAGTGCGCCGCGTCCGGGATATAGTCAAGTCTTTTTATATCAAATTTTTCAAGTTCATAAAAATTCTCAATCGCTTGTGTTTCTTTACTTACGCTTTCCGGGAGGAAAAATAATTGCGCTGATAATTTATTTATAGAAAACAGTACCGATGAATATTCAATATATTTTTCTAAAGGCTCCGTGGAATTGTTAGCTACGCTCAACGCTATTTGTCTTTTCCTTATACAAAATTTTGCGATTGAATCTTGCGCGATGCCTTCGCAGTCACGTTCCCCGCAATTTAGACATTCTAAAAATACATTACATATATAGCTCTCCATTTTGCCTGAAGAATTAGGGTCTGACAAAACACTCGCGTAATACGTCAGCACAACGGCTAATTTATCCCAGCTTTTGTCGTTATAGAGGCGTTTATAAAGGTTGTCAAGCAAATCACGAGTTTCCGCTCCGTTGCTTGCTAACACGCATATTTTTCTAATTACCTCGACGGTAATTTCCGAAGTATCCGCGCCGCCCGCCGCGTCCGCGCTTATTTTTTTTACGCAGCTGTCGAGTACGGTCTTTATAAACTCAAATTTTGCAAAATTCTTAGTAAATTTCGCCGCGATGGTTACGAGCATTTCAGCGGCGAGCGCGAGCGGGGGATTTTGCATATTCCCGCGGTTTACGGTGAAATTTTGCCACATATCATAGGCAATCGCTATAACCTCAAAGGGCATTTTTTCTAAAACTTCGGTGAAATTATCATTTAGAAAATTCTCGAACTTGTCTAATTCACTTTTATTTTCAATATTATCCCACACCCAAGCGGCGAGTTCCGCCTCCTGCCGCGTGATGTTAAACGGCGGCAAATTATAATTTCCGCTTAAATCAATCACCGGGTATTTTGCCTCGGAAGCGGGCAACTCGTCGCGGTAGCATAGCAGTTGCAGACCGTTCACGGCGGTGCTTCCGCTGCCGTCCATTAGACCCGTCCACGCCGACGCGGCTCCGAAGCGTTTTTTTATAAATACAGGCAGGAGCGTAAAAACCGCTAAAATAAACCGCTCGCCGTCCGCGTTTTTTGGCAGGATTACCGCGACTTTTTCGTTGCTTTTGTTGGAACAAACGGCTTTGCAAAGACTTACGTAAAAATCGGTGAATTTATTTTTATTAAAAATGTTTCCCCAAACGTCCCCGCCGGAAGTGTGCGGCGCGGTATAATCCTCAGCTTTTGGGTCGTATTTTGCGAACGGCTTGGCGGGAGCGTCGTCGCTCACGCGCCCGGCGAAGGATTTATACGGCTCAAACGCGTCAATAGTAAACGCCGTCACGGGAAATTTCATAAAATTTTCGTTGTCCGTTGCACTGAATATCAGGCTAAACGTATACGGCACAGTTCCGCGCCCGGTGATTATATCGTTAACGTACCAGCTCCGGCTGACGATAGACGTATCCGGCGCGGGGTGATAGAGCCGCAGGATATTAACGCCCGAATCGCGCGGGGCGAGTGCCTCGGGAACCGTAGCGCACAGAGGCTCAACGCGCTTCATTAAAACGTCGTCGGAATTTGCCCCTAAAATATCCTCCGGCGACAGCTCTATCGTATACGTCCCGGCGTTTTTTACATTTGAGCCGTATTTGAACCACGAGCGGCAGTAAATATGGTGTCCTCTCATTGCGCGCTCCTTTCCGTTTTTTTAGTTATCCGGGGGAATTTGTATCCAGCCGCCGCAGTATTTTTCTCCCCAGTCGTTCAGCAGTTTATTGTTTCTAAATTTCCGCGCCTTGCGCTCCTCCGGCGTTTCCGTCGCGCTTGCCCGGACGAGCGTCCCGTCATAGCGCGGGATTATATTTAATAACATAAATAAGCGAAGCATAGGGTCAGACACCCGCCAGGGACTTAGCGCGGTAGGGGTCAGAACCGTCCTGTCCTCTATCTGTATCGGCCGCGTCCCCATCGCTGAAATCATCGTATAGAATACGTTGTCAAAGCGCGTTTCTATAAAATTCGGTATATTATTTGAAAGTTTTTTGATAATTTGCAACACTCCCGCGTTCACTTCCTCAAAATACGCCTTGTCAAAACTCTCCTGCTTATTCGCGAGCGCGGAGTTCAGACCCGAGGCGATTACGGGGTTTGAGGGCGGTATCCCCCGGCTTTTCCAGAGCGGTATATTCGCCTTGTCGAAAAACATATCGCCCTTTGTGACAATTATCGCGGTCGGCTGGCTAATGACGCTCCCCGGCATATTCGGGATTACCTTATCGACAATAACCTCGCGCAGGCGGTTGATGTACTCGCGCTGTTCCTCGTTGCCGGACTGCCCCGTCGTCTGAAAAACACTTTCCTCAAACGTAAGCGGGTCAAGCGCGAGCAAGAAGCCGTCGAACAGCGGGAACTGGTCTGATATGTTCTTAATACTGCTTGAATTAGTATCGGTAAAATGCTCCCCCGGCATATCGCGAAAATAGATTAAAGCGTTATTTCGCGCTCCGGTTTTGAATTTTATCACAACGTCCATAACAAGCGGCTCGTTATTATCGCGGTTCGTACTGGTCGGAAGCGTTCCCTTTGAAAAAAGCTCTTTTTCCATAGCGGAAATAGGAAACTGCGCGTTCCTGTCGGACAGCGCCTCGAGCGATAAAGTGGTACCGCCCGGCGGCAGGGGGTAGCCTCCGTCCCGCCGCAGAGTGTGAAACAGCGACAGCAGAAACATTGTTTTCCCGGCGTTACTCGAGCCCATTATAAGCAGAACGTAGCTCGGTACGCCGCCCGCGCTCTCGCGAAGCTTCGGCGAGCCCTCGCAGTCGCAGTATCTGTCGGTCAGCATTTTAACGGTTTCCTTGCCGTCCTCGGCGACAGTTAACGTAACGCGCGTAAGCAAATCGCCGCTGTAATCGCTTCGAGTAAGCGCGGGCAGGGCGTTTACCGTCTTATATTCCGCGCGAACGTTTTCCGCGCCGAATATTTCCTCCAGTTCCGCTAAAGTAAAAAGCCCCTCGGCGGGAAATTTTTCTTTTTTAGCCGCGCCCGAAGCGGAGTTTGCGTCCGGCTCTGTTGCGCTGTCCCAACTGCTACCGTCCTCCTCCTGAAATTCGCTCATTGTAACCGGGGTATATATTTCAGACGCCGAAGCCTCCGGCGCTTCCGCCGGTTTTTTAGCGTCTTTTACGGATTTTATACTCGCCGTGCGTAAATTAAAACGCACGCTTGCGTTAGAATGTGACTTCAAGCAATACGGACATTTTATCGGGTAATAAGCCGCCATTTTCTAGCCCTGCCTTTTCTTAAAGATTCGCGACAAAAATAACTGCCAGAACGGTATTTTCCTCTGCACAAGCGATACGTCCGAATTGCTCCCGCTGACTATTTTAACAATAGGCTTAGAGTTTTCCGCGAGCAGTATCATCGGGTATTCGCTTATCCCCGCGCTTATTTTCCCCGGAAACGCTACGGAAATTTCTTTGCCAAAAAAATCGTAGCTGTACCCGAGAATCCCCGCGGCAATTTCAGCCGAGCTTTGAAGTCGTATAAAGGCGGCTTCCAAACGTCCGTCGCAGGCCTTAGTTTTAATCTCATAGCTAATATTCGCGCGCCCGAATACTACGCGTACAAAACAGCCGCCGAGTTTTCTTAGGGCGCGGATATCGGGGGAATTATCATTATGCTCCGATAAATAGACGCAAAAAACTATTTCCCTGACATCGCTCCCCGAAGTGTTTTTATAATCAAAGGCGTAGCCGCCGCCGCAATCGCGCAGGTCTTTAGCTATATGCGTTTTGAGGTCAAGCTCGCCGCTCTCCGCGCCGCCTTTGACCGTATAAATATGAACCGTCTCCGGCGCTACGGGCGGGAAGCTCCAATTCATTCGCACCTGCCCGTTCTGATATGTCGCCCTAAGGCCGATTAACGCTGTAATCACAATCAGCCTTCCTTTCCCCCGACGCGGCTTATATCTTTACGCGCAAAAGCGGACGAAACGCGCAGTACCGCGAAACGCTCGTTAGATTTCAGCGGCAGGGACACGCTCCCGCCGGAATGTATTTTCTGACTGTTTTTTTCAAGAACGTCGAATAAACGGTTTTCGCGGCTTCCCCAGATATAGGCGCGGCTCCCCAAAACGTCGTAATTATTTATTTTTATCGGAAAAACCAGCGCCTTGCCGATAGTTTCAGCGCAACCGAGCGACGCGCTCCCCGTAGGGTCTACGCAGGTATACGAGACAAGCTCCATATACGTAGCCGCCCCGCCGCTCCCCGATAAACCTTTGGATTTCTGATATAATAAATCAACCAGCGCGGATAATTCAGCGTCAATATCAAGGTCGTTTTCAGCCATAGCCAGGTTGCCTATGTGTTTTATAAAAACCTCGGTTAACTCGTCATCTTTGATAATTTCATTCGTCCATTTTTCGTCAGGGTCGTTTTCAAGCCGCAAAGTTATATCAAGCTTTTTGCGCTGTCTGATGACTTCGCCCATACCCTCCGCGGCGTTTTTTAACTGTTCCTGCGCCGAGCGGTATTTTTTTGGCAGTTTCATAAAATAATCGCTGCGGAAAAAATCCTCCAGCAAACGCTTACCTGCCGTGAGGATTTCATTTTTCAGCCAGGCGGCACAGCGTTCGTATTTTTCAATAAGCTCGGGGCTTTGATTATTTTTCGCGGGATACGCCGGAAGCTCCGCTATGCTTATCCCCGCCGCCTGTACTTTTGACAGCCCGGCGATTTCCTCCTCGTTGCCGACAAGCGTCTTTAGCTCGTCAACCCCCAAACCCGCGCGTATGTATTTTTGCAGAAATTCCGAAGCTATACGCGAATATATTTCACTCCGCGCCTCGTCTGTCTGGATAAACGACAGATAATGCGCCTCCGCAAAGTCTTTCAGCCGCCTGCTGAAATCGTTAATCTCACCGCTCATAACGCTGTACAGCGGCAAAAGCGATACGAAGCCGCCCTCGCGCGGCATTTTGCTGTAGCTGTCTTTCAAAATATCCTGGATAAATTTCATATCAATACGCTCCGCGGCACGGGGACGGTCGATAAGCGTTTCAAGCAAAGTTTTCATACGCGTAAATATGCGCGTAACAATAGGGTTTTCAACAAAAGCCGTCTGCGCGGTATAGAACAGCAGTTCCGGGCGGCTTTTATCATAACCGATATGCCTCCCGACAGACTCGCGCGTATCCCTTACAACGTGCAAAAACGCGACGAACAAAACAGTCGACAGCAAGCGCTCCTCGGCGACGCTGAAGCCGTTTTCGTCCTGCCGCGTCAGAATACAGCAGCGGCAACTGCCGCCGGCGTTATCACTAAGCTGAATTGTGGCGTCGGTCATAGCGTCAAGCCAGTCCGCCGCCGCTTCGGTTTTTGTTTCAAGCAGCAGAAATGATTTCCATTCGGGGATTATATCGCGTTTACGCAAATATGTATCAACGCCGCCGACTATAGCGCAGAACGCGGAGGCGTCTGACTTTTCCGAGATTATCACCGGGCAGACGTGTACTTCGTTTAAGGTTTCAACGTCTATATGCCCCTCTGAAACGCTGTCGTAGGCCGCCTCAACCGCCGCGATAACGCCGCCCTCCGGCTCCGCGTCTATCAGAGCGAAGGCGCGCGCCTTAGCGATTATCTTTTTCGCTTCCGTTTCAAAGGTGCGCCGCTGTTCCGCGCTAAAGCCGAACAGCAGAAAAATTACAAAATACGACGTGGCCAAATAGCTCTCATCGGCGAAAGAGCGCATATCCTCTATTTCCGAATATATCGCCTGTAACTTAGGGCTCATTTCAATCTCCTATACTAAAAACTTCTCCTTATATTTTATCATTTCCTCTCTAACAAACGTGTAGAAATTAAGCGTATCCTGTAAGCCTTTGCGCTTATCAATCTGCGCCCTGTCAAGTTTTGTCTGAACTTCCGGGAGCGCCGCGGTGTAGCGTTCTATAAGTTCTGTTATGCTATTTAAGGTCTCGACCTTTTCCGCGCTTCCCTGACCTATGCGGCGCAAAAGTTCAGTCCGAAGCTGCTCAATCTCGCTCCTGCGGTTAGCGTCAAGCAAGCCGCAAAAGTTCACAAAAGCCTCGTATTCCTCAAAGGCCTTATCAAGCGTGGTATCATACAGCGGCTCGACAATCGCCGAATTGAGCGAGCGTTTCAGCACTATTTCAAAGCCCTGTTTAACGACCAGCCCGCATATCAGCGCGTTTGCAAAGTAGCGCGGGTCCTCAATCTCTTTTGACAGCGCGTCGTATTTTTTCAGTATCTGCGCCTGTTCCGTTAGCTTTTCGCAGATTTTAGGCAGGCGCAAGACGCTCTCGCGGATATTATCGACAAGCGTTTTACCGTCCGAATTTTTATACGTTCCCATTGCCGTCAGTTCGACAGTTTCCGCGCCCCAGAGTTCTGTGCGTATTTCGCGAAGCTGTTCAAGCCTGTCGTTCAGCGAGCCGTGCAGAACCGTTTTGAGACTGTCGGCCTTTTTAGCGTCCGCGATATGCAGGAAATACTTGCGCGGAGCCTCCGCGTTATCGGGTACGACAATGCCGCCCTCGAGGCAGCTGTCAAAAGCCTCGCGGATAGCCGCGTTATATGATTTAACGCGCGGATTAGAATACACGTCCGGCGTCCACGCTCCCTCGGGGAGCGGCGAGGGGAAGCCGTCAAGCCACGCGCCGTCAAGGTGCGAACCCTTCTGCGTCGCGCCGTTTCGCATTAGCTCCTCGTATTTCTTTTCAGCTTCCTCGATTTTCGTATAGGCATACAGCGGCAAATGTGACACGACCTTGACATAGTACAGGCGCGTCTTTTCACTGCTCACTTTAACGGTAATCTTATCGTTCCCGAGATAATTATTCGCCGCGCGCTTAATATCCTCGCAGTCCTCCGGCACGGATACAATCGCGAAATCAGTAACGGAGGTATTCCTATAGGCTCCGCGCATACTGAACATCGGTATCGAGCGCTCTTTCAGACGCAGCAGCTGCGTATGCAAATAGTCGTCCAGCCCCTCCGCTCCGCTAAGTTTCGAGGTCATAATATCTTCCATATTGATATTCAGCAAATTGCCGAACTGTTCGCCGATAAACGCAGAGATAAAACCCGGAACGTCCGTACTCCTGCCCGAATTATCGTCAAGCGTTTCTAAATCGCAGCCCGTCCATTTGGTTAAATTCGTCATAAGACTGTCAAGGAAATTACCGCAGGCTCCCCTGAGCATTTCCTCAAACTCGCGGCGGTTCTCGCTCTCGAACTTAAGCGGCCAGATAAGCTTTGTATCGTCAAGCGTACCCTCCTGCGCCGCCTGGCTCTGCTGATTTGTTATGTATTTAAGGTTTTGGTTAAAAATCCCCGGTAAAACCTCGATTACGTCAACAAGCCTCGAAAAAATCTTATCGTGCAAAAGTTTCAGCCTGTCGCGAAGTTGCAGGACAACCTTAGCCCGCTCCTCGTACACAACGGTATTGCACTCGTTAACCGTCCAGTCGCGCAGAGCCGCGATATAGCCGTCAACTGCCTTTTGCTTCATAATTATTTTGCCGTGACCGGCGTTATAGGCAAGCTGAACCTCTTTTTCAAGCGCCGCGCTATGGCTAGCGCACTGCGCGGATACTGTATTGCAATGCTCTGAAACCTTTTCTAAGCCCGATATAATGTTCCACGATTTATCCGATTTAATCAAGCGCGTGAGGTAGACGGGACCCTTCTTTTCGTTTTTAATATTAGCCTTTACAAAATCTAAAAATTTGCCGTATCTGTCGTTAGCAAACTGCGCCGCGCTTTCCACTAAGGCCTTGCTTTGGAAATTGCGGGCTATCCAGTCGCGAACGTCGCTGTAAACTCCGTTTCTGAAATAATGGTCGTTGCCGTTGCCCCAGATTTGCCCGTACTGATAATTATTCGCGCCGTCAACGGGCGAGGGCGAGACGTTCTCCGTTAAACTGCGGTTGCAAAGGTAATCCGAATCCATTTTAAGATACTTCATATCCTTAGCAAAATCCTCCTGCGAGGGCGTAAGCGCGAACACAGGAGCGAGCCGCTCAAACAAACGAACCGCGAGAAGCGTCGAAATCTCCTCATAGGGAATTTCCAGCTTATAACTCCCGAGAGCCAAATAGCGGTAGCACGCGGGTATAGGCGAACTCGCGCTCAGGGTATCCATATAGTTATTGATATTATCATACATCGAGCTCATAGAGCTGTTGCCGCTCTGCTGCGCCCCGACTTCGCCGGCTATATACGCGAAAACGTTTTCAGCCATACTGCCGATTACCTTGTCATAGGACAGCGGCTTGCCCTCCATATCCTGCGCGGAGAGCAGGTGGCAGAAGTGAAAAGCGCGGTTTTCAGCGTCATTGACCTCTATCCCGCTGCCGTAATTTTGCGCGAAGCGGTCTTTCTGCTCGCCCTCGCCCGACGCCATAAAGTAATCAAGCTCTTTCAGACAGGCGAAACCGTTAGCCCACAGCCGCTCCGGCAAGCCGCCGCGAAGCAGATTAACGTCCGGCAAAACGATATAACCAAGTACCCACTGCTTCTTAAAATCAAGCTGATTCAAGGCCTTATGCAGTAAATAAGCCATATCAAGAAAAGTTCCCGAACCCGTGCCTCCGGCAATGCCGGTGACGAGTACAACCATTGCGCGGGTTATACCGCCCTCGCGAATTTTTTTTAGTTTATTTTCTATCGTTTCGTATACTTTTTTAACATTTTCAAAGAGCATCAAACGCCCTATTTGCCGCAGTCCCCCCGCGCCGTCCATTCCCGCGATAGGGTCAATTTTATCGTACCATTTCCACACCGGGTCGCCGGATTCGGCGAGCTGTTTCCTGCTCGCGATGACGTTCGGCATATTATCCACCGAGAGCGAGCAGAACTCCGAGCCAAAGGGGTCAAACGACGCGACGCCCCAGGTTTTTTGCACAGTGCTTTTATCAGTATCAAAAGCCAAAAAGCCGATATTATTCGGCGTATCCCCCGTTATTTTCCCGTTGCCGTCGTCGGGAAGTTTCATACGGCGCGTAACCTCGTTTTTAATGCGGATAAGCATATCCGCGCCGGTGCCGCCGAGGCCGACGAAAAGCGTAGCCGTGTTCTCGTCCGCCGGAACCCGCGCCTTGTCGTAGTATATCCCGCCGCCGAGCGATAGAATAAGTTCGTGTTCAAGCCTGTCTTTCGCCATCGCGCCAAGTGCCATAGTGAGTTACCCCCAAAAAAGACATTTTTATTAAAAATCAAAGCCGTCCCCGGCGGGAGCGTTGAAGTCGGTATTTTTCCCCGCGCCGCTGACAAAGCCGCCGTCGCTTACGTCCCCGAATAAATCCTCTTTGCCGAAGATTATCTCGTAAGCGTCGTCCATATTCGCCTCGCTGACGACCGATATACGTATACCGCCGTCGCGCCTCAGACGCTGTGTAGTGTCAGAGGCAAGCTTCCTGCCGCCGTTTACTACTACGGAATATCTATTGTTTGCCGGAATTGTTATTTCAAGCTCGTTAATTTTTTTCGTCGCGAAAATCGTTCTGTCCGCGAACCAGTCAAGTTTTTCAAAGGCGTTGCCGTAGAGTAGCGCGATATCGCCGCCGTTGTAGTCAATAAGCTGCTTCAGCGTCATTTTCGCTTTTACGTGCTTCAGGCGCAGAGCGGCTTCGGGGGGAGTATTGCCGATGTCCTCGTCCGGCAGGTTCATTTGTATCTGAACGCTTTTCATAGGACTGTCGAGGAAAGGTTTACGCCGCGTTAGAATAACGAACACCGCGGCCGCCGCGACAAGCAGAAGCAGGGCGAAACCGGCAACGAGCCACAGCCCCGAAGTAATATTAACCGCGAGGAAAATTGTAACGCGGCTCCCGTCACTTCCCTCTACGACAATCTCGGCCTCCGAAGCGCCGCTTTTCAGCGCGGTTACAAGAACTTCCTCGTCAACCGCGTCATAAGTTAAATCTTCGTAATCAGACCAGTCGCCGTGAACGAAATTTACATTCAGGCGGCGGTTATAATCGACGTATTTAACAAGCTCGTCAAGGCTAAACTCCGCTTTATTCTTAAAAATAGTAATAAGCCGAAGCTCTTTAGTATCAACGGAAGCGTCGCGAAGCGAAACCGGCGTACCCGCCGGAACGGTAAACGTCCGAACGTTTGAAGTCCTTACGATATCCCCGCTCCCCATAGTCAAATAGGCCTCATAGTCCCCCGGAGGCAGGGCAAAGGACGCCGAGGTCTGCCCCGGCTGAAACTCCCCGTTTACCGTATCAGCGTTAGCGTGAAGTGTAACGGTCATCTCCGACAGAAGCGGCGCGTCAGTGACCTGCCTGCCGTCCGGGTCCTCTAAATGCCAGGAAAGGTCTGTTTTATTATACGCTGTAACAGGCGGGTCAAACACAAGTTTCAAGTCGTAAACGCTTAGTAAATCAATAGAAACAACATCGTCCTTAGTCCCCGTAAAGGTTAGCGTCCAGTCGCCCCGCTCCGGGTGATAAAGCGTCAGAAGCGTATACTTCCCGCCGGGGTCGGAGTTGACCGTAAGCGTGCCGCTTGTATCGCTCCCGTCATAAACCGCGCCGCCGGGGTCTGATAAACTCACGTCCGCGACCGGGTTATCTGACATTATCGTTATCGTGGCCTTGTAAACGCTCTCGTTATTTATCGGTATCTTAACGCTCTGCGCCTCGCCGGTAGCGATAATCGCCGGATAGCCGACGCTTTTAGAACCCGTAAGCTCGCCGTAAATGCGCCTTAAAACCGTCGGCAGTTCGTCGGCGGTTTTCGCCTCCTGCGCCATTGCTCCCGTAGCTTCGGCAATCGACGCCATTGCGGCTACGTCAAGCTCGCCGCTGTAATTAAAACCTATCGTATAGACCGGGACGTTTTCAGCCGCGAATTTTTGCTTGATATCCTCCAGCGCGGCGAGCGACTGCGCGGTGGTTCTGCCCCCGCCCTCGAGGTAGGTGTTACCGTCACTAAGCAGGATTATCACAGGTTTCCTGTCGCTTTTTCCGTCCAGAGAATCAAGTTTTAGCAGTTCGTAACCCTTTTCAAGCCCGAGCGCGGTGTCGGTATAGCCGTCTGCGGGGTATCTTGTCGCTGAAATCGCCTTTTTTAGTTCCTCGCTGAAATTTGTTATATCCGTTAGCGGCTGATAAGCCGTTATTTTCTCTGTAAACATAACGTAGCCGATTCGGGAATCGGAGTCCTCGCACATATCAATAAAGAGGTTCGAGGCCGTCAGCGCGAGCCGCTTGGGGTCTGAATTTATCATAGAGCCGCTGTTGTCAATGACAAAAACGACGTCCAGGTCAAATTCCTCCTCAACCGCCGCCACAGTCGCGCCCAAAGGAGCGTACAGCAACACCGCCGCAAGCAAGAACGCGGCAAACCCGCGGGCAACGCGCCCGATTTTCAACCCGGCAGCCATAGCTTGCACCTCCCCACAAAAAATAATAAACCAAAAAACGCGGAGTTAACACACCACAAGCAATAGTATACACCCAACGGGGCAACAAGTCAAGCCCCTTTTTCGACAGTTGCGGCGGGTAAAGCAAACCGCCCCCGTGGGGGCGGTTTTGAAACCCGCCCCTACACCCAGCTCGCAACCATCGTCCAAACCCCGTAATTATCCATTATTCATTGGTTTAATAAGGGACTGGACAAATTGTGGATTGAGTGGTATAATATAGCTATGAAAAAAGAAAAGAAATGTCCCGAGTGCGGGGGCACAGAAAAGCAGCACAAGCAGGGTTTCAACCAGTCTGGTACTCAGCGTTACAAATGCCAGCTTTTCGGAAAGAAGTATACGCTTGAACCGAAGCGTCACGCTTACTCTGACGAAATCAAGGCACAAGCCCTGAAAACATATTTTTCCGGGGTGAGCGGTCGCGGCGTGGGTAATCTTTTCGGTA
>JAISJH010000078.1 GCA_031261635.1 Oscillospiraceae bacterium | reverse complement strand
TCGGAAGCAGGCAGATAAATGGCACGAGAATTTTCACTGGAAAAGACACGCAATATCGGCATTATGGCCCATATCGATGCCGGTAAGACTACTACCACCGAACGTATACTTTACTATACCGGGGTTAACTACCGTATCGGCGAAGTACACGACGGCGCGGCGACTATGGACTGGATGGAGCAGGAGCAGGAGCGCGGTATCACTATCACAAGCGCGGCTACTACCTGTCATTGGCGCGACCACAGGGTTAATATTATCGACACCCCGGGTCACGTTGATTTCACGGTCGAGGTCGAGCGTTCGCTCCGCGTTCTGGACGGCAGCGTTACCGTTTTATGCGCTAAGGGCGGCGTCGAACCCCAAAGCGAAACCGTGTGGCGCCAGGCTAACCGCTATGGCGTTCCGCGTATAATCTATGTCAATAAAATGGATATTATGGGCGCGGACTTCTATCGCGTTGTCGATATGGTTCGCGACAGGCTTAAGGCTAACGTAGTTCCCGTTCAGCTCCCCATTGGCGCGGAGGCTGAATTTCGCGGCTTGATTGACCTCGTTAATATGAACGCCGTGATTTACTATGACGACCTTGGCAAGGACTACCGGGTGGAGGAAATCCCCGCGGAGATGGCGGAACTCGCCGCCGAATACCGCGCTACGCTCATTGAAAAGGCCGCGGACTTCGACGACGAAATTATGGAACTGTTCCTCGACGGCAAGGAACCCGACAGAGAGCGCCTTATGGCGGCTATTCGCAAGGGGACGCTCGAGAACGGTATGGTACCGGTAATCTGCGGTACGAGCTTCAAGAACAAGGGCGTTCAGCCCCTGCTTGACGCGGTTATCGACTACCTCCCCAGTCCGCTGGATATTCCGGCGATTAAGGGGACTAACCCCCGCACTGACGCGGAGGAGGAACGCCCCGCGGACGACAAGGCTCCGTTCAGCGCGCTCGCGTTTAAGATTATGACCGACCCCTTTGTCGGGAAGCTGACGTTTTTCCGCGTGTACTCCGGCTCCGTTAAGAGCGGGGAGAGCGCGATAAACAGCGTCAAGGGTCACAGGGAGCGCTTCGGGCGTATTCTGCAAATGCACGCTAACGACAGGAAAGATATCGAGGAAGTTTTTTCCGGCGATATCGCGGCGGCCGTAGGACTGAAAAATACTACCACGGGCGATACGCTTTGCGCCGAGAGCGCGCAGGTTATCCTCGAGAGTATGGAGTTCCCGGAACCCGTTATCCGCGTGGCTATCGAGCCTAAAACCAAAGCCGGGCAGGAAAAAATGTCGCTCGCCCTCGCGAAACTCGTTGAGGAGGACCCGACGTTCAAGGCGTACACAGACGAGGAAACGGGGCAGAGCATTATCGCCGGAATGGGCGAGCTGCACCTCGAGATTATCGTTGACCGTCTGCTTCGTGAGTTCAAGGTTGAGGCGAACATCGGCAAACCGCAGGTCAGCTACAAGGAAACAATTACAAAAGCCGCAAACGCCGATACGCGCTATGTGCGGCAATCGGGCGGTAAGGGACAGTACGGCCACGTCAAGATTAACGTCGAACCGAACGAGAGCGGCAAAGGCTTCGAGTTTATCGACAACATCAAGGGCGGCGTAATCCCGAAAGAATATATCCCGGCCGTCAGGGACGGTATCGAGGGCGCGATGCAGGGCGGTATTTTAGCCGGTTACAACGTCGTTGACGTTAAGGTCGAGCTTTATGACGGAAGCTTCCACGAGGTTGACTCCAGCGAAATGGCGTTCAAGATTGCCGGAAGTATGGCCTTCAAAGAGGCCTGCGCTAAAGCCGGTCCGACCTTGCTAGAGCCTATTATGAAGGTTGACGTAACCGTTCCCGAGGACTATATGGGGAACGTAATCGGCGATATGAACAGCCGCCGCGGGCAAATTACCCGCCAGGAAATAGACAACGGCATCGCTGAAATAAGCGCGAACGTTCCGCTGAGTGAAATGTTCGGCTACGCGACAGATTTACGGAGCAAGACGCAGGGACGCGGAAACTACGCTATGGAACCCTCGCACTACGTCGCAATACCGAAGTCGATACAGGAGAAAATACTCACTAAGAAGTAAGAGGTATTATCCTAATACTAAGAACCAAAATCACAATAAAAACAAATAGGAACACCATACTGTGGCAAAACTAGAAGTGAATTGTAAACAGGAGGTGTCATTATGATACCATTCAACCTTCCAAAAGAGGAGTTTATGCGAAGGATTATGGAAGAAAGCGTTAATTTTGAGGTTAAACGCGATTTTCTGCCTAATGACTCTGAGGATTATTCGTTGGAAAAAGAGCAGCGGGATAACGAAGCCGTAATACGATTTGCTCATTCCCCGGAATTCAAAGAAATTTTCAAATGGGTGAAGTAGGCTATGAATTCTGAATTCTATGAGAAGTGGCTCGGTAAAGACTACCAATTTTTACTTGCGTTTTTTCCGGGTGAAAAGATTATTAGCAGATTCAGATATGTAGGAGGGCAACTCCACGAACTTATTTTTTCGATGGGACTGGAGGACTCGCTTGCAATAAATTATCCTCTGTTAAAAATCGCCATTATAGACTATTTTACTGATTTGTCACGACTAAAACCATTTCACGGCATTGAACGCGCTAACGTAAAGAAAATTTATTCATATGGGACATATTGGTTATTGCGTAGAAAACCTATACAAATACTCAACGCCAATAATGTTCCGCTCCACATCAATGAGGAAATCGCGCTTGCGATGCTGATACCAAAACTTGTGGAGGAAACTAACGTAAATACTAAAGATAAAGACGGCAACGTTAAACAGGCGTTTCTGGACTATTGCGAGTTGTTCCGGTATAATTTGAAATACCGCGTATACACGCCGCAATCGCTTGAACTGGCAATCGAAAGTTTCTTTGTTGCCGCAGAACTTGCAAATATCAAATCATAATACAACATCATAAACCAAACAAACAGGAGGACACCACACTATGGCAAAAGCGAAATTCGAGCGGAACAAACCGCACGTTAACATCGGGACCATCGGTCATATCGACCACGGTAAGACTACTCTTACCGCCGCCATTACCAAAGTTATGAACTTCAAAAACCCCTCGAATGAAGTTATGCGCTATGACCAAATCGACAAGGCTCCCGAGGAGAAAGCCCGCGGTATCACGATTAACACCGCTCACGTTGAGTACCAGACAGACGCGCGCCACTACGCGCACGTTGACTGCCCGGGTCACGCCGACTATATCAAGAATATGATTACCGGCGCGGCGCAGATGGACGGAGCTATCCTCGTTATCGCGGCTTCGGACGGTCCTATGGCGCAAACCCGTGAGCATATCCTGCTTGCCCGTCAGGTCGGAGTGCCGTATATCACCGTATTTATGAACAAAGTCGACCAGGTTGACGACCCCGAGCTTATCGAACTCGTCGAAATGGAAATCCGCGAGCTGCTCACGAAGTACGAGTTCCCGGGCGATGATACGCCGATTATCAAGGGTTCCGCGCTTGACGCGTTGCAGAGCGAATCCACCGACGTCAACGCTCCCGAATATAAATGCATCTTCGAGCTTATGGACGCGGTTGACAGCTATATCAAGACCCCCGACCGTAAGCAGGATTTACCCTTCCTTATGGCTATCGAGGACGTATTCACTATCACCGGGCGCGGTACCGTTGTTACGGGACGCGTCGAGCGCGGTACCGTCAAGCTCAACGAAAAAGTTGAAATCGTCGGAATCCGTGACACGAAGGAAACAACCGTTACCGGCATCGAAATGTTCCACAAGCTGCTTGACGAAGCGCAGGCGGGCGACAACGCCGGAACGCTTCTGCGCGGTATCGCAAAGACCGACGTCGAGCGCGGACAGGTGCTTGCCAAACCGGGTTCAATCAAGCCCCTTACGAAATTCCGCGGGCAGGTCTACGTTCTTACTAAGGACGAGGGCGGCCGCCATACCCCCTTCTTCAATAACTACCGTCCGCAGTTCTATTTCCGCACAACTGACGTGACGGGCGTGACGAAGCTTCCCGACGGCGTTGAAATGTGTATGCCGGGCGATAACATCGAAATGGACGTTGAACTCATTACCCCGATTGCCATTGAGCCGGGTCTCCGCTTCGCTATCCGCGAGGGCGGCCGCACGGTAGGTTCGGGCGTCGTAATCTCGGTGAGCTAAGTTTTTGAGCTTTGTAATCAATTCGGGCGGGTATAAAAAACCCGCCCGGGTTTTTTAGTACAGTTAGCAGATATCAAATATCAAATATCAGAGACGAAAGTTTGGACGAGGGTTGCGGGGGGACGTAGGGGCGGGTTTCAAACCCGCCCTCCCTCGTATCAGCGAAGCGCCCGCCCCCGTAAACCCCCGTCATTGCGAAGCACCGGTACGCCTACAATACGTAGAACGTTACAGGTGCGAAGCAATCCAGTGCCGGGGGGACAACATACGGACTACGTATCGTAGGATTGTACGTCAACCCTGGATTGCTTCGCCGCATATCATTAACTACGTATCGCAAGTGCGGTGGCGGCTTCGCAAAGACGGGCAGGGCGATGCCCTGCCCTGTCCCGGCGCAATGCGCCGGGACGGTGTACGGGGTTACGTCCCCGCAGGACGCGGGTTACGCAATGCCATTGTAAACGCTACAACCCGGTGGGCGGGTTTGAAACCCGCCCCTACGTTTACGTTGTGCGTTCCCCCGTAACCCCCGTCTAGCTCTCCAAAGCCCCCCTCTTTAGAGGGGGGAAGCCGCCGCAGCGGCGGGGGGTGCGTACCCTCGTCCAAACTCTCGTCTCTGATATTTGATATTTGATAACTGTTATCTGAACTCTCGTCTCTGATATTTGATATTTGATATTTGATATTTGTAACTAAATATATAATTGACAATTCGCGGAGGGTGTGGTATACTTATACTGAATATTGTGATATTGTACACGCGAGAGGAAAACGCTTTGGCTAAAGTCATTCTCATTGCCTCGGGTAAGGGGGGGACGGGTAAAACCACCGTTACCTCCGCGCTTGGCGTAATACTTGCGCGTAGGGGGCGTAGCGTTATCGCGCTTGACTGCGACCGGCTCGGCGGGCTTGACGTCGCGTTTGGCTGCGGCGAACGCTCTGTATATGACCTCGGCGACGCGGTTCGCGGCGACTGCGAACTCAGCGACTGCCTCGCGGTTTTGCCGCTTGGTGAAAAAAAACGCGGTACGGCGGGGCTTCTGCGCTACGCTAAACTCGGCGAAGTCGGCGGCGACAAGGTGCCGCTTGTTTTCAAAAATCTTCGCAAACGCTGTGACTTTCTGCTTTGCGACTGTCCGGCGGGTTCGGTGCGGACGGAGTTTTCAGGCGCGGCGGATATCCTGCTCCTTGTGACGAATATCGGCGACAGCTGTAACCGCGCGGCCTCGGCTATACGGCAGGAACTACAGACTGGGCGCGAGCCGCTCCCGCTCCTGGTCGTTAACCGCGTTGACAGGCGCGTTCTGCGGAAACAGCGCGTTACGCTCGACGACTCAATCGACGGCGTTGGAGCGAGGCTCATTGGCTGGACTGCCGAACTCGACAACTTACAGGTAACAATTGGCAACTGGCGGCGCGGCGATTTCGACGCGTTCCAAAATATTGCGGAAAGACTGCAAAACGAAGTGTGAGGTAAAATTTTATGCACATTGCGCTTATGGCACACGACAACAAAAAAGAGCTTATGGTACAGTTTTGCAGCGCCTATACGGGTATCCTGTCGCAACATTCGCTTACGGCAACCAACCAGACGGGTATGGTACTGCGGCGCGAAACCGACCTGAAAATCAACACGGTGCTGTCAGGGCATCAGGGCGGTCTGCACCAGATTGCCTCGCGTATCGCCTACAACGAGTTTGATATGGTGCTGTTTTTCTGCGACTCGACGCACCCCGAGTACGCCGCCGATTTGAGCATTATCGTTCCCCCCTGCGACCTGCATTCGATACCCTTCGCGTCAAACGCCGGAACGGCGGAGGTGCTGATACACGGCCTGCGGAGGGGCGCGCTCGACTGGCGGGAACTGTTACGGAAGTAACAGTTTGGATAAATAACAGTTATCAAATATCAAATATCAGAGACGGGAGTTTGGACGGGGAAACGGTGCGTAGGGGACAGGGCGCACGCCCTGTCCGTCATTGCGAAGCCGCCACCGCACTTGCGATACGTAGAGGTGTTATGCGGCGAAGCAATCCAAGGTTGACGTAGTATTCTGCGATACGTAGTCCGTATGTTGTCCCCCCGGCACTGGATTGCTTCGCACCTGTAACGTTCTACGTATCGCAAGCGTACCGGTGCTTCGCAAAGACGGCGCACGGCGCCGGGACGCAGGACGCAGGACGTATGGCGCAGGGCGCAACCCCCGTCCAACCCCTCGTAATTATCAATTGTCAATTGTTACAACCCCCGTCTCTGATATTTGATATTTGATATCTGTTAACTGTAATAAAAGAGGTATATACAATGGCAAACACCGTGTCTGCTCCTCGCGGTACTAAGGACGTACTGCCGGAGGAGGTTTATAAATGGCATTATATTGAGGCCACCGCGCGGGCGGTTGCGCGGGATTTTGGGTTTCGCGAGCTGCGTTTTCCTACTTTTGAGCATACGGAGCTGTTTGTGCGCGGAGTTGGGGATACTACGGACGTTGTGCAAAAGGAAATGTATACCTTTGAGGACAAGGCGGGGCGTTCGGTCTCGCTTCGGCCGGAGGGTACGGGGAGCGTTGTGCGCTCGGGGCTTGAACATTCGCTGTTTAACGGCACTCTGCCTGTAAAGGTGTATTATATTGCGCCGAATTTCCGCTATGAAAACCCCGAGGCGGGGCGTTTGCGCGAACATCATCAGTTCGGCGTTGAGTGCTTCGGTTCGGCACTGCCGAGTGCTGACGCGGAAGTGATTGCGCTTGCGAGTGAATATATGCGGCGTTTGGGGGTTACTAAGGTTGAGTTAAATCTAAACTCTATCGGCTGTCCCGAGTGCCGGGCGGCGTATCTTGAAAAATTGCGTGAGTATTTTCAATCGCGGGAGGAGGAACTCTGCTCAACCTGCCGCGAGCGGCTTGTCCGTAACCCCTTGCGCGTGTTTGACTGCAAGAGCGGGCAGTGCCGGGAGGTTACGAACGACGCTCCGAAGATTACAGAGCATCTCTGCGGCGACTGCGCGGAGCATTTTGATAAACTGCGCGGGTATCTTGACGACTTCGGGATTGCCTATACGGTGAACCCAAAACTTGTGCGCGGGCTTGATTACTATACGCGGACGGTTTTTGAGTTTGTTTCGACTGATATCGGCTCGCAGGGGACTATAATAGGCGGGGGGCGCTACGACGGCTTGACGGAGGCGTTAGGCGGCGCGGCGGTTCCGGCGCTCGGCTTCGGCTCCGGCATAGAGCGTATGCTTATGGTGATAGAGAAGCAGGGCGGCGTTATACCGGGCGCGGAACCGCCTGACCTCTACATCGCGCTTGCCGACAAGGCCGCTGAAACGCTCGCGGCGAAACTCGCGAACGAGTTAAGACGCTTCGGTATAGCGGTAGAGCGCGACTTAACCGGCCGAAGCTTAAAAGCTCAATTCAAGCACGCGGATAAACTGGGAGCGACCTACAGCATTGTTATAGGCGGCGACGAACTCGCGTCCGGCACCGCGCAACTGAAAAATATGCGGGTAAAGTCTGACCCGCAGACGGTGAAACTTGACGCGGACGAGATTTATAAGCTGATACGCGGCTATTCGTTCCACGATATAAGGACACTGTAGGGGCAACGCACCTCGCCTCGCCCGGCGCGCGGGGATTAGGGTTGTCAACAATCCGGGCGAGGCAAGCCTCGCCCCTACAAAGTGGTGCGGGGTTTTAGAGGCTGTAATCAAAGCGCGGAAAACTAAAGAGTTCGTCATTGCGAAGCACCGGGAAGCCTAACATACAACGCGGTATAGGTGCGAAGCAATCCAGTAGTAGGAACCACAGATACGTATGTTACGCTCCCGGCACTGGATTGCCGCGCCGGTTTCACTGCTGCGTATCGCGAGCATACCGCGGCTCGCAATGACGGGGGACGAGAGTTTATAATATCAACAATATAGAAGGTAACACTATGGACAATATACAAAATTTCAAGCGTACAAAGTATTGCGGGCTGTTTACTCGCGCCGATGTCGGGGCGGAGGCGGCTGTTTGCGGCTGGGCGGGGCGTGTGCGTGACCTCGGCGGTTTGATTTTTATTGATTTGCGCGACAGGACGGGGATATTGCAGCTCACTTTTGACGATAATACCGCGCGTGATATTTACGAAAAAGCCGCTACGGTTAAATCGGAGTTTGTGCTTGCCGTCAAAGGTAAGGTTCGCGAGCGTAGCTCCAAAAACGCCGATATTCCTACCGGGGACGTTGAGATTGAGGTTACAGAGCTTCGGATAGTCGGAGTATCTGAAACGCCGCCGTTTGAGATTACGGACGACTGCAAGACCTCCGAACAGCTTCGGCTGAAGCACCGTTATCTTGACCTTCGCCGCCCGGTTTTGCAACGGAATTTGCTTATTCGGCACAGGGTCGCTATGCTTACGCGGAGCTACTTTGACAAGCAGGGTTTTATAGAGATTGAAACGCCCACGCTGATACGTTCCACGCCGGAGGGAGCGCGTGATTACCTCGTCCCGAGCAGGGTGCATACGGGGAAATTCTACGCCCTGCCGCAGTCGCCGCAGCTCTATAAACAGCTCTCAATGGTTGCGGGCTTTGACCGTTATATGCAGATTGCCCGTTGCTACCGCGACGAGGATTTACGCGCCGACAGACAGCCGGAGTTTACGCAGATTGACCTTGAAATGAGCTTTGTGGAGCGTGAGGACGTCCTCGCGATAGTCGAGGGTTATATACGGCTCGTATTCCGCGAGATTCTTGATATCGACATAGGCGCAATCCCGCGCATAAGCTACGCGGAGGCGCTCGCGAAATACGGAACCGATAAGCCGGATTTGCGCTACGGCCTTGAAATAGAG
This sequence comes from Oscillospiraceae bacterium, assembly GCA_031261635.1. GTDB lineage: Bacteria > Bacillota > Clostridia > Oscillospirales > Oscillospiraceae > JAISJH01. The sequence continues at coordinate 7,524 of JAISJH010000078.1, read as the reverse complement.
GAAATCGACGGCGTTCATCAGTTCGCCAGTCCTACCTTGACGCGCAAACAGCGCGACGCTGTTTCGCAGCTCTATAAGGTGCGCTCGCGCAATGAGGGTGAATTTACCATTATCTACGGCAACGACCTGACGGAGCTTGGACGCGCCCGCGTTGAGGCCGCTAAATTGTTAAATCTTATACCGGCGAATACGTTCAAACCTCTGTGGGTGCTGGACTTCCCGTTTTTTGACAGGGACCCCGAGAGCGGGGAGTGGGTCGCTATGCACCACCCGTTCACCGCGCCGCTTGACGAGAGCTTGCAGTATTTGGAAAGCGATAAGGCTAAAGTCTACGCCAAAGCATACGATTTAGTATTAAACGGGATAGAATTATCAAGCGGTTCGATACGAATAACCGAGCCGGAACTGCAAAACAGAATGTTCCGCCTGCTGGGACTTTCCGAGGAGGAAGCGAAAGAAAAATTCGGCTTCCTGCTGGAGGCCTTCCGCTACGGCGCGCCTCCGCACGGCGGTATGGGGATAGGGCTTGACCGTCTCGTAATGCAAATACTGGAGTGCGAGAGCCTTCGCGACGTTGTGGCGTTCCCAAAACTGCAAAACGCCGCCGAGCCTATGACAGACTGCCCCGCGACAGTCGACGCGGCACAGCTCCGCGAGCTGGGGCTAGCTGTCGGCGAGTGAGGGGCTATATTATAGCCCAGCCGATTGAACATACGCACACGGGCAAGGGAAACCCCGGCGCGATTACGCATTTCGACAGCGGCTTGTCAAGGCGGCAGCAACGGCTGCTTGATAGTTTGCCGGAATACGGTAGCCGGGTTACCGTAACTAAAAACAGCGTGAGTATGAAAGACCTGGCGGCATTGACTGCGAAAGCGGGCGTTGAGTTTGCGTTATTTACGAGAGGAAGCCGGAGGCTCATTGTTCGCGGTGACGCATACAGCGTCAATATTAACGATGCTGACGCAAAAGAACTTGCGGAGCAAGGTTATCGTTGGAGCGGGCATACGCACCCCGGGTATAACAGGTTTATATTAAGAGGCTCTGAGGGCGACAGGAATATACTCAGCGCGTTTTCCCAGGAGCGAAGCGCGGTTTATAATTCACTAGGGCAGTTTCGTGATTTTAGAAAGGAGTAAGACAATGAGTAAACCGAGATTTATGGAATTTGATGACCACAAAACGCTTATAAAAGATTATTGCGGCAGACATAGCCTTGACTTTGCTAAACTTTCCAATATGTTTATAAGCGAGAGCCAAAAAAATATTGCGTTTGTGTTGCCTGACCCTGACTTTGACCCCAAAACAGCGACTATTGATGGTCGACCAATGCCCTTGCTACTATGGGTGGAAAAAATTAGCGATAAGAATTTTGGTGACATAATCAAGTTCAGGGAATTTGAGCATACCGATGAATATTTACGGGCCTAGCCCGGTGTTTTGACCACTGAAAGGAGCCTTACTGTTATGCCTACTAAAGCGGAGATTAACGCGCTTATTACCGTTGCGGTTAAGTTTAACACGTCTAAAGTGTGGGAGATATTTGACAGCTACCCGCTGTGCGCGGTTTGCCTTGAAAACGGCGATGAATATTTCTTTACGGCTAACCGCGCGGACGAGCGCGCTATACTCTCCTGCCTTGTCGGTGTTGACGGGCTTCGCTCGTATTTCCGCACGTTAAAGGACGACGCTCCCCCGGACGCCCGCTACGCGCAAAGGAGTATCGACGCCTATTTTGCCAACAGCCGCAGGGGTTTTGACGGCTTCGGCTTCGGGATTATCCCTTACGAATGGCAGGGAACCTGTTGCCTGTTTTTGTCGCTTGAGCCGTACTATATCGCGCAGTCGCCTAACGCCTGGGAAACTGAAACACTGACCGAGCTTTACAGCGAATTGCTGGAGCTTTTTAAGTGGCTTCGCGTGGAAAATCCCCTTGTTTCCGCGTTGAAACTTGAAACTCCCGTGCGCTTTTTCGATTCGGAAACGGGGCTTTGGAAAAACGAGGTGCATAAGCTCAAAACTCCGCCGGAGATTAAAATTATCCCGCCGGTTGACGAGATTTCAGCCGTCCGCCTGAAACGCGCAAACTTCATTAACGCGAGGCTTGAGATTGACCTCGTTCTCGAAAGGCGCGAAATACGCACAGCCGACGAGCATAAGCCCTACTACCCGCGAACCGTTTATCTCGCCGATACGGGTCACCAGAAAGTTCTGATGTATTCGACGATTACCCCGCAGCAGGAGGCCGCGAGCGAGGTTATCGCCACGCTGATTGCCTTTATCTCGAAATTCGGCAAGCCGGATTTGATACAGGTGCAGAACGAGGCCGTTTTCGCGATGTTGATAGAGTTTTGCGACGATGAGCAGATTACGCTTAAACAAGTAAGCTTCCTCCCGACAATCAACGCGGAAATAATTTCAAATAACAGCTAGCAAATATCAGATATTAAATAACAGTTATCAAATATCAAATATCAGAGACGTTGGTTTGGACGGGGCTAACGGGGGTGCGGAAATCATCGTAGTAGCTTGTAGGGGCGAGGCTCGCCTCGCCCGGATTGCCAATTTTGCCGTTTGTCAATTTTACCCCGCACAATCCGGGCGGGGCAAGCCCCGCCCCTACAAGTCCCTACAATGATTTGACGCTCCCGCAACCTACGTTCAAACCACCGTATTTAATATTTGATATTTGATAACTGTTAACTAACAAAACTGTTAACTGTAAAAGAAAGTGAGTGTCTACTTATGGCGGCAAAAGCGCAGTTGTTCCAGACCCCGGACGTTGAGGACCCTAACGCTGTTAAGCCGCAGGTGCCTATTATTGAGGAGAAGCTTGTTGATTTATCGCAGGGGATTATTGACGAGCTTACGGAGATTAAAGAGCGTATAATCCGGCTGTTTTTTATGGTTGAGGACGACGATATCAACCGCGCGCGGAAAATGTGGCAGGAGATTAACGCCACGCTGATACAGTCGTTTTCGCTCGGGGTGTTTGATTTGGAATGTCTTGACTGCGGCCTTAAGTGGACAGTCGCCCGCAGGCAGGCGCTGAACGAGATTGAAAACTACCTGCAAAAGCTCAAAAAATGCCCTAACAAAGACTGCGCTTCTACGCACCTGTCGCTTGACTGGGATTTGCAGATTTCCGTTCACGAACTCGCAAAGAAACGGCGCGAGGCGCAGCGTCAGGTAAAAGAGCGCGAGGCTCGCGAGCTACAGGAAAAACTTGCCGCGGAAGCGCTCGCGAAAGCCGCCGAGGAAGCCGAAGCGGCAGAGGCCGCGGAGGCCGAAGCGGACGAAGCGGGTGAAGCGGAGGCTTCGGAGGAGGCCTCGGGCGACAGCGGCGAATTTAGACCAATGTTTGGGGAATAGAGGTTAAATACTATTGAGGTTACATATTATGAAACAGCTAAAACAAATTATTTCGACTTGTCTGGCGGCTTTGTTGCTGTTCGGGCTTTTGCCCGCGTTTTCAGCTAGTGCCGCTTTCAGCGATATTTCAGGACACTGGGCTGAAACGCAGACTAACGGCGCCTTGTCGCGCTGGGACGCTTACGGGGTGCCTACCAGTTATGACGGTAAGTTCTATCCCTCCGCACTGCTTACTCGCTATGAGATGGCGGTAATGGTTGACCGTATGTTCAAGCTTCGTATGGCGGCCTCGTCTAATAGTTTCGCCGACGTTAACCCTAACGACTGGTACGCTCCGGCGATTTACAGGGTTTATAAGGCCGGGCTTATGGAGGGCGACGGTAATTTTAACCCGGAGAATTACGTAACGCGCCAGCAGGCGGCTGTAATCATCTCACGCGCCCTGCATATTGAGGGTCTTGCGGGCGATACGTATTTTGCGGACGACGCGAAGCTTCCCTCCTGGTCTAAGCCCTTTATCAAGCGTATGGTTCAGGACGGAGTTATCGCCGGGATTTACCGCAACGGCTCGTATTACTACGACCCTACGGAGTTTATTAGCCGCGCCTCGTTTATCGTAATGCTTGATAACGCTATTGACCTCGTTGCCAATACCTCCGCGAATTACAGCGGCGACCGCGCCGGGGCGGTTATCGTCAATTCCTCGGGAGCGGGCTTATCCGGTATGCGCGTTCAGGGCAACGTTATAGTTTCAGAGGGCGTGGGCGACGGCGCGCTTGACCTGCGCGGTGTTACAATTACAGGGACGCTCTTTATACAGGGCGGCCGCAGAACCGTCAATATCTACGACAGCTACATCGCGAACGCCGTTATAAACCGCGCGGAGGGCGAAGTTCAGATTAAAATAGGCGGCAACAGCTCTATTGACAATATTGAGATTTATACTCCCGTGATACTTACAGAGCTGTCTAACCTCTCCGGGGACGGTTTTAAGCGCATTGAGATACCCTATGACGCGGAGCAGTACGTCCGCGCGGATATTTTGGGCGACGCTACGGAGCTTGTCAATTACGGCAACGGTTCGGATTTGCGCGTTACGGGCTTTGTGGATAAACTTACGGTTAATTCCGGCTGCAATATTTCCGGCAATATTAGCTATGGCTCGCTTGTCGCCAATACTTCCTTTACGCTGAAAGGCGCGAATGTTAACGCTACTCATACTACGGAGCTTTCTGAATTGTCGCTGTCGCCGTCCTCTGTGAACGTCGGCGGAACGCTCGCGGCAATTACGAGCGCGGGGGAGAGCGCGGATTTGCGCTATCAGTGGTACTACGCGGCGAGTGATACGGACGTTAATTCCTCGGCCTGGATTGAGATTTCCGGCGCGAGGTCGCGGACATTTACGCCGGGCTACGAATACTCCGGCGACTGGCTAATGTGCAGGGTAACGGGAGGCGCTACGACGCTGCGAGCAAAAACCTCCGCGCCAGTAGGAGCGGTAAGCGGCGCCTACGCTAACTGCACGGTTGAGGAATATAGCGGGGCAAGCAACGTGCGCTCGGAGATTTTGGTGCGCTTTGTTTACAGTGCGCCGCTGTATGATATTAACGGTAAAGCCATACTTGACGGCTATGATTTTAGGACGGGTCCCGCAATATTCTCCGTTAAAGTGAATACTAATATCGAAAGCGTTAATGACAGCCTTATTGCCTCGGCTATTTATTCTACCACTGACAACAGTATACTTGTAACGCTTGCGGGGGACGCTTCTATGGCTCGCAACCGCGTTGAGGTGCGGCCTAACGCTAAGTTTTATACCTCGGCGGGTGTTACGATTGACCCCGTTAACGCTCCTACCGCTATACGCGTCGCGGGGGTTTCCACCTGGCAGAGTTCCTCGGGGGGGCTTGACAGTACCGCGCCTACGCTTACTATCGCGAGCGGCGGCGTGTCCGGGCTTACGCTTCGGTTAAACCTTAACGAGGCGCTAGGGTATTCCGTTAATAACGTTATTCGCCCTATGACTAATATGTACAGTCTGCGCGATTTGGGCGGGGCTACGGGTATGTTTAGTCTGACCGTTGACAAGGAGCCTGTTTCGGACGCTAACTTTATTCAGTCGGCGTATTACAGCGCGACCGAACAGGCTATTATTATAGCCCTTGCCGATATTGAGAACGATTCGGCCGTTACGCTCGCGCTTTTGCAGCCCCTGCGCGATATTTACGGCAATACGCTGCTGCCGGATAAAATGGGCGTGTATTTCAGGCGCGCCAATGAAACGTTCTGGTACAGAGCCAATACGCAGGAGGAGGCCAATAACTCTGTCGGCAACGACAGAATGACCGGGGAGGCTACGCTCACGGGCGTTAAGGCGCTTGGCAATACGCTTACGGTTGACGTTACGAAGCTCTCTATACAGACTAACCTGCACTTTACCTGGTTCAGGGCGCTTTCAAAAGACGGCTCGCTATCGGAATTTGACGAAGCCACAAGGATTGAGATTGGTACAGATAGCCGCTCGTATACCTTGACGCAAAATGATATCGGTAAGTTCGTCTACGCTGTGGTTACTTCAACTATCGCGCCGGGAACTGCCGTGACTTCGGCGGCTGAATACATCGGCAAAACCGTTCCGAGCGTTACGGCTAAGACAGTTACTAAGACGCAGGCTAATATTAGCACCTACAATCCGCTTGTTATCAATATGAGCGAGCTGTTTACGATTACGCCCGCGCCGCTTGGGAGGATTACCTATGCTACAGCGGCGGCGGCGGCGGGGATAACGTTTGACCAGAATACCGGGATAGCTAAAGTCACGCAATACGGCACGTATTTGATAAGAGTGAATATAAGTGAAGGCGATAATAACTTAGCGTATCCCGGGATAAATTCCGTATCGGCTACGCTGACGGTTAACAACGTTTCCGCGCCGCGCAATCTTGTCGCCTGGGCTACTCTGCCGGAGGGAGAGGGGCAGGGATTGACGAAATTTAGAGTTTTGACTACTACAGGGGGCAATAAATTTTACTATAACCCGATTCCCGTTTCCGGCAGTCCGGCGCAGGGAGAGCAGTTGCCGCTTGGCGCTAAACGCCCGGCTATGTATAGCATAGAATTTGAAAACGCGGACGAAGTTCCGTTGGCGGCTGTCGGTTACTACTACGTTGTTGAAGTTAACAATAAAGATGAAGTAGTTACAAGCGGCGTGATAAACGTTGAAGCCGCGAGCATTTACGCTGTGGTGCTTGTTGAGAATAAGAGCGGCGTTGAGCTGAAATCCTACAGCTATAGCGCAAAACTCGGCGATGATGTCGATATTGCCTATCCTACTAATGACGTAATCTTCGTTCCCGCTTCTACCAGAACGCTCTATTTCACGGCTGCTAACAGCAAGGGCGTTGACACTAAGAAAGCGTGGACGCTGACGTATTCGGGCCTGCAGGTGCGGGTAACTATTAACGCGGGAGTGTTTGGCTGATGATAGTTGGAATTACGGGGGGGAGCGGCGCCGGGAAGTCCACCGCTCTCCGTATACTCGAAAAAGAGTTTCGCGGCGCGGTTATTGACTGCGACGCGATATACCACGAGCTTCTCAATGACAGCACGGATATGAAAAACGAGATTGCCGCGACCTTTCCCGAGTGCATTGTTATGGGCAAGGTTGACAGGACGTTGCTTGCGCGGATTGTTTTCCCCGAGCCGCGTAAGCTTGTGCGTTTGAATAAGATAACGCATAAGTACGTAGCGTTTGAAGTGGAAAGTCTGCTCGCGATGAGCCGGGGCTTGATTGCCATTGACGCTATTGCCCTGCTTGAAAGTTCGCTGAAAGTTTATTGCGATAAGATTATCGTAATAACCGCGCCGGAGGGCGAGCGTTTGGAGCGGATTATCAAACGCGACAACATAAGCGAGGAACAGGCGAAAATGCGCCTAAACGCCCAGCACCCGGAGGAGTATTACATAGAACACGCCGACTATATCCTAAGAAACGAGCGCGGGCTTGACGTGTTTGAGAGGAAATGCAGGGAGCTGTTTTATGAAATCCTTTAGATAAATAACAGTTATCAAATATCAAATATCAGAGACGTTGGTTCAGTTAACAGTTAGCAAATATCAAATATCAGAGACGAGGGGTTTGGACGTTGGTTG
>JAISJH010000004.1 GCA_031261635.1 Oscillospiraceae bacterium | reverse complement strand
CTTCCCTAGAAGGGGGTGCCTCCGCAGAGGCGGGGGTTGTCCCCGCGCCGTGCGCGGAAAATTCCCCTCTTGGGAGGGGTGGCGCGTAGCGCCGGGGTGGTGTCCCCGCGTCCTGCGCGGACGCACCCCCCCACGCATACACGCCGCCCGCGCAATTATTATTCACTATTATCTATTCACTATAGAACCGCTATAGTAAAAACCGGGAACGCCGCGAACGACGCCCCCGGTTGCTATGTAGTTGTGTGATTGTTTAGTAGACTTCTACTTGTGCGTCACTCGGTAAAGTTCCGGCAACAAAGTATAAGCCACCACTTGTGTCTGTTGCTACCGGAGTATTTTTGCTTAATTCCTTAAAAGTGTTCGCAGTTGCGGAATCCTCATATAAAATACTCTTGTTGGCTTTGAACGCAGCTTCGATTGCTGCTTGCATTTCAGTTCTGTAGGTCTCATCATTAAGTGCGCGAGTAGCGTTATACGTTATGTAGTGTCCTGTGTCAACCTCAATAAGTATTTCCTGACGATTAGCGTCAGGCACATACGCCGCATACGCCGCATACGCCGCTTCCGCTGTAAGACCCGTACCCAGTGTCAAACCCGCAGACAACGTAGCCACCGCGACAGCAAGAGGAATTGTCTTTACACCCTTAGTTTTTGAGTGATTATGCTTTCTTTTCATTATTCACATTCCTCCTTAAGATATCGCTATGGTAATGGAATTGTTGCTTGTTGCGTTGTTTGTAAAGATATAGTTACCTACGAGAACAGCGCGCCATTGCCCAGCCGCACTACCGGTTTGTTTAACTGCTACATCACTATCAGCCGCTACACTTGAACCGGCGTTATAGCCGTTTACTGTGACAACTACGTTAGAAGTCGGATTACTAAGCGTTACAGTAACAAGCGTTAAACCGCCGACTTGCGTAGACCAGTATCCAGAAATAACATTAGTCGGGTCGGGGACATAATCACTTACACCACCACCACTAGGCGTATTGCCGGACGGAGTAGTCGGCTCTGCCGCCGGCTCGTCACCTTCCGCGCCCGTGTCGGCTTCAACAGCTACTTGCGCTTCGGGGTTGACTTCCGCTACTTCGGCTTGCGCCTCCGCTTCGGCCGCTTCGACTACCGCTTCTACAGCCGCTTCGGCTTCCTCGATTGTCTCGCCGGAACCGTCGTGCTCCGCGAGAGCCGCCGCGTCAACAGTCGCGCCCGCCGCGTCCGTTACTTCCGTCGCCGCCGCGCCTTCAACTGAACCGACTTTGCCGGCCGCGTCGAGGACTGCCGCGACTTCCGCGACAAAGGTCGCGATTGTCGCCGCCGCGTTGACTTCCGTCGTCGTGAGCGTCGCCGTAATGGTTATCGTCCCGATTGTCGTACCCGAACCGAGGTTCGTGTCGGTCTTTGTGGCGTTAACCGTGATTGTGACCGTTACGATTGCGCTGTTCGTAGCGGAAAGTTTGCTGCCCGCCGCGTCTGTGGAAAGCTCCTTGACGACGGATTTTTCAAGCGTTACGCTCGATTCGACGGCCTCTTTGTCAACCGCGATTGCGTCAACTTTCGAGTTCGTCGCGCTGAGTTTCGCTTCCGCGCCCGCGAGTTCGACTTTCGCGACAGTAGCCGCGCTAAGGTCGAGTTGCGAGCCCGCGTCAAGCTTTACGGTGTCGGCGTGACCCGTCAGCGAGGCGTGTACGCCCGGATTGACGGAGAACGAGCCGAACTTCGCGCCGTCAGCAACCGCGAAATGAACAGGCTGGCTGTTAGCGGACTGTTTAGCGGCCACGGCGTGGTTAATGCTGGACTTGCCCTGGATTTTTACCGAGTGCGAGCCGCCGCCGAACGCGATAAGCGTCCCGTCAACGGTAACGTCCTCGAGGTACACGTCGCCGTCAAGCACGCTCGCGGCAATAATGAGGTCGCCGGTAACGTGAACGTTCTTAACAAGCGCGTTAGGCTCGCTAATGGTTAGACTTTCAACAGTCTTACCCGCATAATCGCTCTTTCCGGCGGCATTTATGTAAGCGCCGAATACGTTGTTGAGCAGAACAGCCATACCGCCGCGGGTGAACTCACTCTGCGGGTTGATGTTCTTGTTTGCGTCACCGCCGGCAAAGCCTTTGGCGATTAGTGCGCCAACCCAGCCTTGCGCCCAGTCGGATACTTTTGCGCCGTCGTTAACGCGTGACAGCGCGGCTTTGTTCTCGGTAAGACCAAGAACCTTTGCTAGCGTAGTGAACGCGAGTTCGCGCGTCACTGTTGAATTAGGGTTCACCGTCGTTGCGGTAATGATACCCTGATACGCTAGGGCCGCAATGGCCGATTCGTATGGTTCGCCAATGCCCTTGACGTCAGTGAAGTGCGACAAAGCAACCTTGTCACCCTTGCTGAAGCCGAGGAACTTATCAATAAAAGTAAAATACCCCTTCTTGGTAAGTTTATTGGTATGACCAAATAATGTTCCAGCCTCATTGATACCGCTCACGAGACCCTTAGAAGCGAGATAATCTACCGCTCCGCTGGTGTCCCACGAGGGAATGTCAGTGAATTTGGACGTCTCTGCCGCAAGTCCGGTGACGGGGAAGAGACCGATAACCAGTACCAGCGAAAGTACCAGTGCGAGGGAACGCTTGAGCTTTTGCATCCGCATTGGGCAATGTCCTCCATATAAGAAAAGATTTTGGTATCGCTGAAATATGTTAATAGGTAAAACCTACTACCACCGTATGTAACAAAAGAAAACGATAAAGCAAAGCGCGTGAAACAGGCACTCAAAGGATATGTAATACTCAATCATAAACTAATATGACCTATTATATCACACAAAAACCCGCTTGTCAATAGGGCAAATTAGATTTTTTTAGACAATTTGTAACCAAATTATGGGAGGGGGCGCGGGGGGCGGGAGGTATGCTACGGCTCTGTAGGGGCGAGGCTTGCCTCGCCCGGATTGTGCAGGGTAAAATTGACAAGCGGTGAAAATTGGTAATCCGGGCGAGGCGAGGTGCGTTGCCCCTACAGGCTGTAGGCTTTGGAGGGGGCGCACACGTGGACACGTCCGCGCACGGCGCGGGGAAACCACCCCGCCGCCTACGGCGGCACCCCTCCCAAGAGGGGAATTTACGGGGGCAACCCCCGCCGCCTGCGGGCGGCACCCCCTTCTCCGGAAGGGGGCTTTTTTTGGTTTGGACGGGTACGTCGCGCACGGCGCGGGAAACCACCCCGCCGCCTACGGCGGCACCCCTCCCAGGAGGGGAATTTACGGGGGCAACCCCCGCCGCCTGTGGGCGGCACCCCCTTCTCCGGAAGGGGGCTATTTTGGTTTGGACGAGGGTTGCGGGATTGCGCGGGGTTAGACGAGGGTTGCGCGGGGTTAGACGAGGGTTGCGCGGGGTTGCAGGGTTACTCGGGGTTAGACGGGGGTTGCGGGGGACGCGTCCCACCCCTGCCCCCTTCCGTAGAAGGGGGTGCCTCCGCAGAGGCGGGGGTTGTACCCGCGCCGTGCGCGGCGTACCTAATTCCCCTCTTGGGAGGGGCGGCGCGAAGCGCCGGGGTGGTCTCCCCGCGCCGTGCGCGGCGCACCCCCCGTCCCCGCAACCCCCGTCCAACCCTCCAAAGCCCCCCTCTTTCGTGGGGGGTGCCCCCGCTGGCGCGGGGGGGGTCGCCTCCCTCGTCCAAACCTTCGTCTCTGATATTTGATATTTGCTATCTGCTAACTGAACTAACGTCTCTGATATTTGCTATTTGCTAACTGTACTATCGCGCCATAGCGCGATAGACACGCATCGCCACCCTAAACCACCACGGTTCCATTTTCCTCGCTACGGTCTCGAGTTCGCGGCGTATCTCGATTTTTTGCGGGCAGTGGGTTTCGCATTTGCCGCATTTGACGCACCTCGAGGCTAGGGCGTTCTCGGCGCGGTTGGCGGCGGTGCTTGTGATGTACATAGTGAGCGAGGGCATAAAACCGTGGGAAAATTTGGTATTATAGCTCGCGAAACAGCCGGGAATATTGACCCCTTTGGGGCAGGGCATACAGTAGGCGCAGCCTGTACAGGGAACCTTGTCGGTGGATTTGAAAATATTGATAACGCCCTCGTAGGCGGCGCGTTCGCTGTCGGTAACGCAACCTGCGGGTGAAACTTCGGCGATTGCGAGGTTATCGGAGAGCTGCGCGGCCTCGTTCATACCGGAGAGTACGACGGTGACTTCCGCCTGGTTCCAGAGCCAGCGCAAACCCCACTGCGCGGGGCTTCGCGAAGCGTCCGCCCTACGGAAAACGTCAATAGCGGCGGGAGATAAGCCGTTCGCGAGCTTGCCGCCGAGCAGAGGCTCCATAATAATGACGGGGATATGTTTAGAGGCGGCTTTTCGCAAGCCCTCCGCGCCCGCCTGGTTGTTTTCGTTTGCGTAGTTGTACTGGATTTGGCAAAAGTCCCAGTCGTAGGAGTCAAGCACGGCTTCAAACTCCTGCCGCGGACCGTGAAAGGAAAAGCCGACCTGCCGGACTTCCCCGGAAGCTTTACGCGCGGCAATCCACGCCTCAATGCCCCAGGCGCGAAGCTCGTCCCACTGCGCGAGACTGTTGATGTTGTGCATAAGGTAATAATCAATGTATGTAGTCTGAAGCGCGGCAAGCTGCAAGGCAAAGAATTTGTCAAAATCCGCGCCGGCCTTGCAGTTAGCTATGGGGAGCTTAGTAGCGATGTAAAGCCTGTCCCGGAGGGAGTTTTTGGAAACAACCGCGCCGAGCAGAGCCTCCGACCCGGGGTAGAGGTAGGCGGTGTCGAAGTAGTTAACGCCGCCCTCAACGGCGGAGAGTATCAACGCTTCGGCCTTTTTGTAGTCAAGCCCCGAAACCCCGCGCGAAAAGCGCATACAGCCGAAGCCAAGAACGGACAATTGGTTCCCGGAACGCTCGTCAAGCCTGTATTGCATAGTGTAACCATCTCCTCTCAAATAACAATGTGAGGCTATTATAGCACAATCTGTATAAAAATGCAAGCGTGAAAATGGGCTTGCAGCGCTCTGTAGGGGCGAGGCTTGCCTCGCCCGGATTGTGCGTTATTCAGTTAACAGTTATCAAATATCAAATATCAAAGACGTAAGGTTAGGACGGGGGTTGCGCCCTGCGGGGGAAACCACCCCGCCGCCTGCGGGCGGCACCCCTCCCAAGAGGGGAATGGGTTTGGACGAGGGTTGCGGGACGTGCAATAAACGTAGGGGCGGGTTTCAAACCCGCCCTCCCCCGTAAATTCCCCTCTTGGGAGGGGTGCCGCGTAGCGGCGGGGTGGTATCCCGCGCCGTGCGCGGACGTATCCCCCGTCCTGCCCTCCAACGCCCCCCTCTTTTGTGGGGGGTGCCTCCGCTGTGGGGGGGGGTGTCCCGGCGCCGTGCGCCGTCTTTGCGAGCGCCACCGCACTTGCGATACGTAGGGCGTATAGGCGCGCGGCAATCCAGTGCCGGGAGCGTAACATACGTATCTGCGGACTGCGGCACTGGATTGCTTCGCGCCTGTAACGTCCTACGTATCGCGGGTGTACCGGCGCTTCGCAATGACGGTGCGCCGTGCGGCGCACCCCGCGCAGGGCATACGCCCTGCTCCCACTCCGGCGCGGTGCGCCGGAGTGGATACCCCGCGCATTGCGCGGGAAGGGCGGGTTTGAAACCCGCCCCTACATAACGTAAATTTGCCGCTCTCAAACCAACGGGGCGGGTTCTACAACCCGCCCCTACGTTTACTCTAGGTCTACTACTGATACTTCGTAGGCCGTTCGTTCCTCTGTTGTGCCGTCCTCGAGGACTTTGTTGTAGGTTCTGCTTTGCAGTCTGCCGTTGATTGCCACGGATTCGCCTAAATCCCAGAGCGCGGCCTGGCTTGCGATACGACCCCAAGCGATACAGGGTATGTAGTCGCTTCGCTCATATCTTCTATTGACCGCGAGCATAAGGTCGCAGATTTCGCGTCCCATAGGCGTTCTGCGAAGGTTCGGGGCTTTGCAGAGCTTGCCGCGCAGGAGTATGCTGTTGCGTTCGTCGTCGTCGGTTACTTCGATTTCCCTTGCGAATACGGAAATAACGAGCTTACTGCCCGAACCCGACTTGTTGTTGAAAGTACGCACCTCGCCGCTTATACGCAGACGCGCCCCAACCGGCGGGTTGCAGTCCGCGAGCGTTTCCCTGGCGGTGATGATGTTGAGAATGTCCTCTGCTCCGGACAGGCGCGTAATCGACAGCGGGAAGCGCCAGTATTCCGTGGCGGGTGCGCGGTTGCCTCCGCTCATATGCGAAAAGGCGGGCGCGGAGGACAGTGTGCCGATAAGCTCGGCGCGGTTATCGGTCAGTGCGGCGTTTGTAATGTCCATAGTGTCTTTTCCCCTCATCAGTTTGTTAATGATATATCTTACGTGAACTTTCCTTGAAATATACATCTTGCGAAGTTGTGAAGTTCGTGTTATAATTATAATATGTTTGATAAAAATATTCAAGAGGGATTTATGCGTTTTGCGCTTGAACTCGCAAAAAAAGCGTCGGAGCGCGGCGAAGTGCCAATCGGCTGCGTAATAGCGGACGAGAGCGGCGCGATAGTGGGGCGCGGCGGCAACTCCCGCGAGGCCTCGCGCAACAGCTTGGCGCACGCGGAGATTATCGCTATTAACGAGGCTTGCCACACTCTCGGACGCTGGAGGCTCGAGGGCTGCACGGCCTTCGTGACGCTTGAACCCTGCCCGATGTGTTACGGAGCCTTCGCGGCGGCGCGTATCGACAGGGTAATCTACGGAGCGACAAACCATAACCCCAAAGCCGCCGGAGGCGACCCGGAACTAATAAGCGGCGTACTAAAAGACGACTGCGCCGAGCTACTGCGAGAGTTTTTCGCGGGTCTGCGCGGAACGTAACGTGACGCGCAACCCCCGTCCAAACCCACGTCTCTGAGATTTGATATTTGATAACTGTTAACTGAACCAACTGTTAACTGAAAGTAGGTGTTACAAAATGAGCGGACTAAGCACACTGCGCGAGGTGAATATCAAGTACGATTTACCGTCCGCGAGCGACGCTATCAAGCGCATAACGTTTCAGATATACGACGGCAAACGCTACGGCTTGAAGGTCATCAAGCTGATTCACGGCTACGGTTCCACGGGCAAGGGCGGCAAAATCCGCGTTGCCGCGCACCGCTATCTCGACGTTCAGAAAGCGCGACGCGTTATTGACGACTGGTTCCCGGGCGACGTGTTCACAATTTTCAACGAGGACGTGTTAAAGGCGTTCAGAGTATGCGACGATTTGCGCTATGACACTGACTTGGAGCGTCATAATAACGGCGTGACCTTCGTGTTGCTGTAAAGGAGAAAAACATTGTTCGATTTAACATACCTCACGGCCGTGTCTATGTGCGTACTCGCGAGCGTTATACTGCCGTTCCTCTTTGCCGTGTACTACGCGTTCCGGCGGAAACTGCGGCTTATGCCTTTTGTAACGGGGATAACGGCGTTTCTGCTGTTTGGGTGGATACTCGGCGGGTTTATACTGGGCGGGATTGAAAATGTCGCAATGCGGGCGATACTGCTCGCGGCTGTTGAGTGCTTGGGCTTTTTAGCCGCGCTGCTGTTTTTGTCGCGGCGTGAAGTATCGGTCGGCGTACCCGCGTCGCTTGCTCTCGGGTACGCCGTTATCCCCTGCGCGTTCAGTTCGGGCTTCGCCGCCTTGTCGAAATTGTCCGTAGCTATGACGCTGAATGACATAGGCCTAGAAGCGTTCCTGGAAAACATAACGCCGGAGGGTTTAGAAACCGCAAGGCAGATGATAGACGCAATGACCGTTCAGACCACCGGGCAGATTTACCTTATCGCCATAGAGTATCTTGCGAATTTCGCAAAGCTTGCCGCTATGATACGGATTATCTGGTATTACACTGTCCCTAACACTTTTTCCACGGAAAAAACTACCAAATCGCAGCTGAACCTGGTTCTGCCGGTGGCGTTTAGTTTTTCCTCCTATATGCTGGCTGAAAAACTATACCAGCAGGGCGACCAGTTTGCATACTATGTCTGTACGGCGGTTATAATAGCCATAGCCATTTACTTAGCGAAAAAATACGACAGCGACAGTGACATACATTCGGACAGGTTGAGCGTAAAATGGGGAAGACGGCGGCTGTAAATAAAGCAATAAGCAGACCCAAAGCCTTGTATACATTTATAAAGGGTATACTCGCGAGCTTTTTTGAGCATAACGCTACGAGGAGCGCGGCCGAGCTTGCGTATTCGCTAACGATGTCGCTGGTCCCTCTGCTTATATGTTTAACGTCTATGCTGTCCGCGCTTGACCTTTCTACGGCGCAGATACTTAAAATCGGCGAGGGAGTTCTCCCGGCGGCGGTGCTGAAACTTTTTACCGAGTATAACGATTACGTAACGGCTAAATCAAACCCCGCGATGCTGACCGCCGCGCTTAGTCTGCTCGTTATGTCGGCGTCGGCCTGCTGGCGAAGCGTGATTACAATACTCGGCGAAATACGCGGCGGCGGGAAGTTAAAATACGGTTTTGTAAAAAGCTTCCTCTTTGCCGCGATTTTTACTATAGCGATATACCTCGCGGGAATAATAATACTCGCGGGAGGTTTATTAAGCAACCTCCTGACCGCGCCGCTAAGACAGGGACTGCAATTCGCGGTTCTGTTCGCGGTTCTGTTCGGCTTATTGGTAACAGTATACAAACTGGCGGGAAGCAAAAAAGCCCTCCCCGGCGCGGGCTTCGCCGCACTGGTGCTAGCGGCAACCGGTCCCGTATTCTCTTTCACAGTAGAAGTATCGGCAAAGTACAGCCTAGTCTACGGCTCGCTGTTCTCAGTAGTAATGCTCCTCCTGTGGTTCTTCATCTGCGGCAATATCCTCATTATAGGAGGAATTGTAAACAGTTATCAGAGTGCAGATATCAAATAGCAGAGACGAGGGACAGGACGTAACCCACGTCCAATCCCCGTCTCTGATATTTAATATTTGCTAACTGTAAACTGTTTGAATGTTTGGTGTGCGCCTGTGGCGGCGAGGCCTGATACTATGCCTATCGCAATTGTGTCAAACCAGTCGTCCGCCGGGAACTGCGGCATAGTCAGCCGCGCCACTACCCCCAGTACGCCGCCGAGTACCCCGCATATTATCGGTAGCCACTTGTTATCAAGCGACGTGGCCTTAAGTATTTGTACGATTAGGAAAACCATAACCGTTATCGCTCCGAGAGCGGTGAAACCCATATCAAGCATATATGTAACCCTCCGTGTTGTTTGTTATAACATACTATGCGGGGGAGTTTTTGTTAAGAAGCTAAAAATGGTTTTGTTTTTGTGGAGGTAGCTACAATTACTTTTTTATGTCGTTCTAAACCATCGTCCTGCGTCCTACGTCCTGCGTCCTACGTCCCGGCG
This sequence comes from Oscillospiraceae bacterium, assembly GCA_031261635.1. Classification (GTDB taxonomy): domain Bacteria; phylum Bacillota; class Clostridia; order Oscillospirales; family Oscillospiraceae; genus JAISJH01. The sequence goes on along the minus strand of JAISJH010000004.1, from coordinate 22,689 downwards.
CACCGTCATTGCGAGCCGCGCGAAGCAATCCAAGCCCAGTACCCTCGTCCAAACTCTCGTAATTATTCATTATCAATTGTCAATTGTATAACTGCCGGGGGTGAAACAAACGTATGTTATCCCCCCGGCACTGGATTGCCGCGCGCCTATACGTCCTACGTATCGCAAGTGCGGTGGCGCTCGCAATGACGGTGCGCCGGGGCGGCGCACCACGGGCAGGGCAAGCCCTGCCCTGTCCCGGCGCATTGCGCCGAGACGGTGGACGAGGTTACGTCCGCGCACGGCGCGGGACGGCGGAGGCGCGGTGCAAGGTGCGTTGCCCCTACAAACCAACGCAAAATGTACACACCAAAAAATAAATGCCGTCGCCCCTACTTTTTTTGCGATTACCTATTGACTTTTGAACAGTAATGGTGTATACTACTGTTTATAACACAATAACAGGAGGATAATCTTATGAACAAGACTCTATTCCTCGCACAGTTGCAGGACGCGCTTCGCTGGAAGCTCAAGCCGCAGGAGGTCAGCGACATCATCGCAGATTACGAGGGCTTCTTTAACTCGGACGATGGAAAAAGCGAAGCGGAGATTTGCGCGGATTTAGGCGACGTCCGCGCAATCGCGGCGGACATCATCGCCGAGGCCGCGCGGCGACCCGCCCGGGAGGTGAAAAATTACTCCGCGCTGAAATGGAAACTGCTGCTGATTGCCTTGGGTTTCTTTATTCCGGGGTACTTCGTTTTCCTCGCTCCTACCTACGGCAATCTGCTCGGCAATCTTTTTACAACCGCCCTTGTCAGTCTACTGGTTTTCATCGGGGTATTCGCGTTGATACTTACCAAAGGCGCAAACATACCCTCCGAACGCTTTCAAAAGAGCGGCAGGCAGAAATATATCCCGATTATCATTTGCCACATTATCTTTATCGTAGCGATAGTAATAAATTTCGTCACATACGATAACTGGCTCGTATCTATGGTCAACGAACCGACGCAGTACGGGGACAGTGTGTTCGGCAACTGGGACCTGTACACAAGGCTTGGGAGCATATTCCTGCTGATACTGTCGCTAGTGGGCTTCTATCGTTCAAGCCCGTATTATTTCACGGTGTCCGTTCACGCGATTGGGGTGCTTGCGTTCCATATAGCGCAGTTATATACGCTTAGAAATTTAATGGGCGGCGATTTGAGCCTAGTGCGCGGTCAGCACCTGCTGGCGTTTGTGGTATACGCGGTAGCCGTGATAGCGTCGCTTGCGCTTGCCTTTTACATTCGGCGGCTGAAACGGAGGGCGTGACATATGGAAGCTCAAATGAAAAAGGGTCTGCTCGAAATGTGCGTCATATTCACTATACGCGACAAAACGATGTACGGCTACGACATAATGAAGCAAATGCGGCAGTATTTCCCGGACGTAAACGAAAGCACGTTCTACGCAATCCTGCGGCGGCTAAACAGTGAGGGCTACGCCCGAATAACCCTTGGCGAGGAATCAAAAGGCCCCACGCGCAAATACTACAGCATAACAGAAAGCGGACGTGAGTACCTAAACAACGCCCTGCGCGACTGGCGGAATATAAAAGAGATAATAACGCGCATCGGGATTGAGTAGGCGTAGGCGTAAGGGCGGGTTCCAAACCCGCCCTTCGCGTTTTGCAATTATAAATAAACCGCAAAGGTATATAAGGGCAACGCACCTTGCCTTGCCTCGGATTACGCAACCCACGTCCAAACCTCGCAACAGCGAAGCGCACGCGTGCGCTGTCATTGCGAAGCACCGGTACGTTTGCGATACGTAGGGTGTTACAGGTGCGAAGCAATCCAGTGCCGGGGGGTTATGACAATTGATAATTGACAACGAATAATGAATAATTACGCGGGGCGTATACGGGGGTGCCTACGTCAACCCTGGATTGCTTCGCCGCATACAGATTTGCGAAATTCTACAATGGGAGCGATTCGCCGTCCGCGGAGGACCGGATTCGCAAATATGGGCAGGGCGAAGCCCTGCCCTGTCCCGGCGCATTGCGCCGGGACGGTGGACGTGGGTTGCGTCCGCGCACGGCGCGGGGAGGACGGGTTTGAAACCCGCCCCTACGTAGCCCCGCAACCCCCGTCCAAACTCCCGTCTCTGATATTTGATATTTGATATCTGATATCTGTTATCTGTTATCTCCCTTTCGCCCCCGGGCTCTTGACAAACGCGGAGGATTGTTGTATAATTAGGCTGTGGGAAAATATTCCGCTGTTAGGTGTGTGTTGCGATGGCTTTAGATTTTGCTATGACCACGAACGTCGGGAAACGTGAAATAAATGAGGACTCGGCGGCTTGCATAGAGTACGCCGGAGGCTTTTGTTTTGTCGTGGCTGACGGTCTCGGCGGTCACGGCTACGGAGAAGTCGCCTCGCGGCGGCTTACGGACGTTTTCACGCGGGTTTTCACGGAGGCGCTTGACGGGGAAAGCGGCGAAATTCTGCTCTCACGCGCTTTTAATATCGCGCAGGAGGAAATTCTTGAGCTTCAGCGTTTGCGGAATACTCCTAACGACCTTAAAACCACGGCGGTCGCGCTGTCTGTAAGCGGCGATACGCTGCAATGGGCGCACTGCGGCGATTCGCGGCTGTATATATTCAGAAAAAATAAGTTCCGGCTCCGCACTCTTGACCACAGCGTTCCGCAGTATCTGGCTATCGCTAAAGAAATTAAAGATAAGGATATAGCCCATCATCAGGACAGGAATAAACTGCTCAGAGTTGTCGGAGTAAATTGGGACAGTCCGCAGTATACGCTGTCAGAACCCACCGAACTTGAAGCCGGCCACGCGTTTCTGCTCTGTACGGACGGTTTTTGGGAATATATCGAAACTAAAAAGCTGGAAAAATTTCTCAAAAAATCCGGCTCGGCGAGTGAGTGGCTCGAACTCATTACTAAAGAGGTTGAGACCAACGCCGAGGGTACGAATATGGACAACTACACCGCGATTGCGGTAATTTCCGAATAAGGGGAGTTTTGACTTACAATGAGGAAATCCGCGTTTGACATTGCCGCGCGCTCGGTACTCGGAACACGTGAAAGTCAGCAGGATTACGCGCGTTTCAGTCAGTCCGGCTCAGGGCTTTTCGCGGTGGTGTGCGACGGAATGGGCGGGTTAGGAAACGGCGAAATCGCAAGCAAAACCGCCGCCTTAAAACTTCGCGATTTATATAAGGCGAAACAGAAGGAGCAACCCTTTCCCGAATTTTTCCAAAACTGCGCGGAGCTTTTGGATAACGAAATCTATAATCTTACAGACGGCTTCGGCGACAGGCTCCGCGCGGGTACTACGCTCGTAGCTGCGGCGGCCGAGCGCGGCAAACTCTACTGGCTATCCGTGGGCGACAGCAGGCTTTACATAATTCGCGGCGGCGAAATGATTTGTGTTACACGCGACCACAACTATTTTCTTAAATTAAACCAACTGCGCGACAGCGGGCAGATTGACGAAGCGCAATATAACGCGGAGGCGCCGCGCGGCGAGTCGCTTACGAGCTACCTCGGAATGGGCGGTTTGGAGCTTATAGACATTAACGAAACTGCCTTTGAACTGCAAAGCGGCGATAGACTGCTTCTCACAACTGACGGCCTGTACCGTTCGGTGGACTTAGCGCAAATGCGCGATATGATTACGCGCTATAACCCCGCCGAAGCCGCGCTGAAACTCACAAACCTTGCCGAGGACAACAGCGCCGGAGGGCTTGATAACACGACCTGCGTAATTATCAGATATTCGGGAGATTAACGATGAAACTTACAAAGTGCCAAAAGGGTCACTTTTACGACGGAGATGTTTACAGCGTTTGCCCGCACTGCGCGGGCGACGTTTCAGCGCAGCCGGCGAGCTTTACGCCGTCCGGCGAAAAACGTTCGGGGTCGGTTTCCGCGCAGTCCGGCGGTACTTCGCAAAGCCCACCGCCGCGAGCCGTTACAAACGAATCGAATGTGACGCAGGTTGTTACGGAGGTTTTGTCACCCGCGCCCTATGCCGCGGAAGCTTCGCGCTCGTTTGAGGTTCCGCGACCCCCGCAGTTTTATGAGGCTCCGCAAGCCCCTGTTCAAACTCCGCAAGCTACGGTTTCACCGCTTGCGGCGGCTGTGGCGCAGTCGGTGCCGTATAACGTACCGGGCGCGGAACAAAAAACCGTAGCGTTCTACGATTTTGGCGATACTGAGCCTACTGTAGGCTGGCTCGTAAGCGTTTCCGGCGAACACCGGGGGCAGTCGTTTCAGCTTAAAACGGGGCAAAACCTTATCGGGCGCGACCTGAAAATGGACGTAGCGCTAACAAAGGACGGCGGGGTTTCGCGCAATAAGCACAGCGTGATTATATTCGACCCTAAATCCGCGAAGTTCTATATTCAGCCGGGAGAGTCGGGGCTTGTCTACGTAAACGGCGATTTGGTACTTGTCCCCGCAAAGCTAAACGCCCGCGACAAAATAGAACTCGGCGGCACGGCGTTACTCCTTGTACCGCTCTGCGGCGACGGCTTCTCCTGGGACGATTATCAATAAAACCCGGCGCCGTGCGCCGTCTTTGCGAGCCGCGGTAAGCTTGCGATACGTAGCGGTGATACCGGCGCGGCAATCCAGTGCCGCAGTCTGCAGATACGTATGTTACGCCCCCGGCACTAGATTGCTTCGCGCCTATACGTCCTACGTATCGCAAGTGCGGCGGCGCTCGCAAAGACGGCGCACCGCGCCGGGACGTAAACCAATTAACAATGAATAATGAATAGTGAATAATTTTCCCGCCACCCGCAACCCGCAACCAACGTCCAAACCCCCGATATTATTCATTATTCATTATTCATTGTCAATTGTCAATTGTCTTAACGTCTCTGATATTTGATATTTGATAACTGTTATTTGAATATAAAGGGAGATTTATACAAATGGCTTTCTGTAACAGCTGCTTTCTTGAATATGATGATACATTAGGCGTTTGCCCGCATTGCGGGTTTGAGCCGGGCGCGCCGGTTAAAGAGGTTTTCTATCTGTATCCGGGGACGCTGCTTGCCGGGCGTTATACCATCGGGAAAGTCCTGGGCTTCGGCGGTTTTGGTATTACGTATAAAGCCTTTGACAGAACGCTCCAGACTGTCGTTGCGGTAAAGGAATACTATCCGTCCGGGATAGTTAACCGCGTTCCCGGAATGAAAGAAGTCCGGCTGTACGCAAGTAACAAGACCGCGGAGTTCAAGCACGGTTTAGAGCGTTTTATTGACGAGGCCAAGGCTATGGCGAAGTTCGGAACGCATAAGAACATCGTCAATGTCTATGACCATTTTGAGGAAAACAGCTCGGCGTATATTGTTATGGAGTTTCTCGACGGTATCAACCTAAGCGAGTTTCTTAAGATGAATACTATGAGCCCGGATACCGGAATTGACCTTATCCTAAACGTCTGCTCGGGACTGAAAGATATTCACGCGCAGGGGATTATTCACCGCGATATAAGCCCGGACAATATATTTATATGTATAAACGGCAGTATAAAGCTAATCGACTTCGGCGCGGCGCGTTTCGCGGCAAACGAGGAGGAAAAGCTGCTGACGATAATACTGAAACCCGGCTACGCGCCGCCGGAGCAGTACGAAAAGGTCAATATGCAGGGACCCTGGACGGACGTTTACGCGCTCGGCGCTACGCTATACTACGCGATAACCGGGGTTAAGCCGGAGGAATCGACTAACCGGCGCATTGAGGATACGCTTGTACCGCCCCGCGAGCTTAACCCGGAGATTTCTGAAAATCTGTCTAATACGATACTTAAGGCTATGGCGATTGACCGCCATATGCGTTTCAAAAACGTCGCGGAGTTTGAAATCCCGCTTAAGGAAAAAAAGAAGATTGTGCCGCTGAAAATCGAGAAGCAGCGGAGGCAAGTGCGCCGCGTTGTAGGAGTAGCCGCCGCCGCGCTCGTCGTTGCCGTCGGCGTGTACATATTCGGGGTTAACTTTAATAAAGAGCTTGAAGCTGAAACGCTGCCGGACGCGCAGGTCAGTTTCCTCTACGAACTGTCCGGCGACGAGGCTATGAACAGCGCGAAAGAGAGCGCCTATAAGTCGGTTATAGGTATCTTTAACGAAAAATTTGAGAATGTCACGGTTGAACTAAAAGGCGTCCCGGCGTTTTCTTATGAAAGCGAAGTAAGCAACGCTATATCCGCGAAAAAAGCCATTGTGCTTTTTGAATCTGATAATTTAAGTAGCACCGTGCTTGATAAGTCTAAAGACCTAAGCGCGGTTATAACGTCCGAGCTAAAATCAGAGTGCTATTTCCTAAGCGGCTATAAGGGCAAAAAGCAACTGCCGCTCGGGTTTATCGCTCCGGTTGTGTACGTTAACACAACGCTTCTCGAAACCGACGCTCACGGTATTGCGAATACCGATACAGCGAGCGCTGAACAGGAAGCGTTCCTAACCGGCGAAGCGCCGATGTATCTCTCGGATTCAAGCGAGTTTTTCCGTGTGCGCGCCGAGCTTCCGGCACAGTACGCGCTTATGTATATCGACACTAAAAACGTTGAAGCGGAGTACAGCTACTTTTTAAGCGCAACCTACGGAAACGACGACGGACAGAAAGTTATAGAGCGTTTCCTAACGTTCTGCTACAGCGCAAACGCTCAGGACTACCTGTTCGTTAGAAGCCAAAGCGATTCGCTCCCGATAAACAAGAGCGTACTGGACGTGTTTACCACAGTCTATAACGATTTCGAGGGCTTTTTTGATAACATAAGCAAGTATACAGTTAATAGTTAATAGTTATCAAACTAAATAACAGTTATCAAATATCAAATATCAGAGACGAGAGTTTGGACGGGGGTTGCGGGAGGCGTAGGGAGGCGTAGGGGGGCGTAGGGGGGCGTAGGGGCGGGCGAAGCCCTGCCCCGTCATTGCGAAGCACCGGTAAGCCCGCGATACGTAGGGCGTTACAGGTGCGAAGCAATCCAGTGCCGGGGGGATAACATACGTCCCACGTCCCACGTGACCTACGTATCGCAGACTACTACGTCAACCCTGGATTGCTTCGCCGCATATCATTAACTACGTATCGCAAGTGCGGCGGCGGCTTCGCAAAGACGGGCTGGGCAAAGCCCAGCCCTGTCCCGGCGCATTGCGCCGGGACGGTGGACGGGGTTACGTCCGCGCACGGCGCGGGGAAACCACCCCGCCGCTTCGCGGCACCCCTCCCAAGAGGGGAATTTACGGGGGAGACTTCCGCAAGCTCGCAACCCCGCAATCCCGCAAGCCCGCAACCCACGTGTGCGCCCCCATTCCCCTCTGTGGAGGGGTGCCGCCCGCAGGCGGCGGGGTGGTTCCCCCGCAGGACGCAACCTCCGTCCAATCCTCGTCTCTGATATTTGATATTTGCTAACTGCTAACTAAAAATAAAGGGAGATTTGCCGGCGATGAAAAGATGTATGGGTTGTATGCGCGAATATAAGGACGAGTACAATATTTGTCCGCACTGCGGTTATTTTGAGGGTACTCCGGCTATTGAGGGTACGCATATGGAACCCGGCTCGATACTGCACGACCGCTATATTGTCGGGCGGGCTGTGGGTTCGGGAGGTTTTGGCGTTACCTACGTTGCCTGGGACGCTAAACTCGAGCGCAAAATCGCGATTAAGGAGTACCTCCCGGGCGAGTTCTCAACGCGAGTTCCGGGGCGCACGCAGATAACCGTTTTCAGCGACGAGGCGAAAATTGAGCAGTTCGACACAGGCAAAACTAAATTTATCGACGAAGCGCAGCGTCTTGCGAAGTTCCAGTCGGAGGACGGTATCGTCAGCGTCTACGACCATTTTGAGGATAACGGCACGGCGTATATAATTATGGAGTTCCTGGAGGGGCAGACGCTTGCGGATTATTTCAAAACCGTGAGAAATACTGTCGAGCCGGAGGAAGCAATCGCAATGCTTCTGCCGATAGTGCGCTCGCTTCAGGCGGTTCACGGAGTAGGGATAATCCACCGCGACGTCGCGCCGGATAATATTCATATCGGCACTAACGGCAAGATAAAGCTAATCGACTTCGGAGCGGCGCGATTTGCGACGACTAATCATAGCCGCAGTCTTACCGTGCTTATGAAACCCGGTTACTCGCCGGAGGAACAGTACCGAAGCCGGGGCGACCAGGGGCCGCATACGGACGTGTACGCGCTTGGAGCGGTTCTCTACCGTATGATAACCGGGAAAACGCCTCCCGACGCGCTTGAACGCCGCGCTACTTTCGAGAGCAAGGGCAAGGATATTCTCACCCCGATTGACAGCCTTGTCAAGAACATAGCGGAAAACCGCGCTACAGCGATTATGAACGCCCTGAACGTCAGAATCGAAAACCGTACGCCCGATATGCCGGCACTCGAGCGCGAGCTTACTACAACGGAGGCGGTAGAGCGCAGAGAGGGCAAAATTAAGCGGATTGATATTTTGAAAGCGCCGCTCCCCGTCAAGCTCGGTATCGGAACCGCCGCCGCCGCGGTTATAACGCTCTCAGTATTGCTGTTTACCGGGGTAATCAACTTCGGGCCGGGACTGTCTACCGATATACTTATAAAAGAGGGACTTACGCGCGTACCGTCGATAGTAAGCGACGAACTCGCGGAGGCCGATACGCGGCTCACGGAGGCGAGTTTACTCTATGCCATTTCAGATAAAGAATACTCGTCGATTATCCCGAAGGACAGGATACTGACGCAGGATATCCCGGCGGGTTCGGTGGTCGCGGTCAACAGCCTCGTATCGGTAAAAATAAGCGGCGGCGCGGAAACTAAAATCGTCGGCGAATACACGGGCGAGGATTTGGATACCGTGCGCCTCGCGCTTGAAGCGCAGGGCTTCGCGGTTAAAGTCATTCAGGAATATAACGCCTTTCTCGCACCGGGTAGCGTTATCGCCTCCGACATAGAGGCCGGAACGGAACTCGCGGTCGGCGCGGCGGTTACGCTTACTATATCAATGGGGCCTGACCCCTCTGAAACCTTTGTCGCGGAGAGCGCGAATGTTCCGCAGTTTTTGAGTATGAGTTCTACCGACGCAATGCGCGAGGCGGCAAACGCGGGCTTTGTGCTGAAAGTATCGTCTCGCGAATACAGCGACACGGTTCCCGAGGGTACAATCATTTCGCAGAGCCTAGCCGCCGGAACGGGCGCAATGACAGGCGACACAATCGAAATCGTCGTATCGCGCGGTGCCTTCGTAGCCTATATGCCGGACGTTCAGTATAAATCGCTCGACGACGCGGCCTATCTTATCAAAGCACAGCAGCTTACGTATTCGACTACTTTCCAGGAGAGCGAAACCGTTCAAAGTAATCACGTAATCTCGCAAAGTATAGCCGCAAAGACTAAGATGAAAGCGGGCGACAGGGTTTCGCTGATAATCAGCTCCGGCGGCAAGGCTATCTACGTGCCGGACGTTACTAACGGCAATCTAAAACTTGAAAACGCGCGTAATACGCTCACGGCCGCGGGCTTCTCGGTATCGGTAGCCTATGAAAAGAGCGACAGCGTTCCCGAGGGCAACGTTATACGCCAGAGTATGCTACCCGGCACCTCCGCGAAGCGCGGCGAGCAGGTTACGCTTACGGTAAGCTCCGGCAAGGTCAAGGAAACAGTCGCAGTGCCGGACGTATCCGGGACGGATAAAGCCTCCGCAAAGTCGCGGCTTGAATCGGCGGGCTTTAAGGTATCGACTAACGACGTAAACAGCGAAACCGTCGCGCTAGATTATGTCATTTCACAGTCGCCGGGCGGCGGTTCGGAACAGCTTCCCGGTTCGACGGTTATACTCACAGTCAGCAAGGGAGCGGCGCAAATCTCCGTCCCGAACGTCGTCGGGCTTACGCAGTCAATGGCGCTGCAGACGCTCTCGGAGCTTAGTTTGCAGTACAGCGTTACTTCCGAGTTCTCAAAGGCGGAGGAAAAGGATACCGTAATCAAGCAGTCGCCGTCAGCGGGTACGGCGGTGGATAAAAACTCGAGCGTTACGCTCACAATCAGCTTAGGGGCAAAGACTAACCAAATGCCGGACGTAACGGGTCAGGCGCGGAGCTTTGCGGAGAGCGCAATCAACGCGCTTGGACTGAACCTTAAAATAAATATCGCGAGCGAGTACAGCGACTCTGTGCCGGAGGGCAGCGTGGTTAATCAAACACCCTGGGCGGGAAGCACCGTTCAGGACGGCGAGAGCGTAACGCTCACAATCAGTCAGGGCGGCAATCCTATTATAGTCCCGAACGTAGTGGCTATGGAGGAGACGGAGGCTCAAACGCTCTTGCAAAGCTCAAGCTACGGACTGCGCGTAAGCCTCGGGACGCGTGAGTTCAGCGAAACGGTGCCGCTCGGGCAGGTTATCTCGCAGTCGCCGCAAAGCGGAACCTCCGCGAAAAAGGGCGATACGGTTACGCTAATCGTCAGCAAGGGGCAGGATACTATTGAGGTCGGCAACTACGTAGGCAGCGAGCTTACGACGGTCAAGTCGATGGTCAAGGACTTTACGATTACGAAAGCGTCAGAGGAATACAGCGAGACCATACTCTCCGGCTATATAATCTCGCAGTCGCCCACTGCGGGGAGCCGCGCGGTTAAGGGCAGTACGGTGAACGTTGTAATAAGCAAAGGCTCTACTCCGGTGCCTGTTCCGGACGTAACGGGTAAGACGCAGGCGCAGGCTGAAACCACGCTCAAAAACGCGGGTTTCATTGTAACCGCCGCGGACGGCACGAGTATGACGGTCGCAAGCGGGAGCGTAATCTCGCAAATGCCGATTGCCGGGCAGTCGGGTCATAAGGGCGACACGGTTAATATAACTGTGAGCAGGGGAAAACCGCAGGTAAGCGTTCCGAACGTGGTGGGAAGCACGCAGGCCTTTGCCCGGTCTACAATTGAAAGCGCGTTGCTTGTTGTAAAGATTTCAGAGGCGAACGACAGCAATGTCCCGCAGGGGCAAGTAATCTCGCAAAGCCCGGTAAGCGGAAACGTTGACCAGGGGTCTGAAGTCACGATAGTTGTAAGCTTGGGTAAAGCTGATTACACGGTTCCCGCAGTCGTGGGAATGACACAGAGCGCCGGAGGCGCGGAACTCACGAAAGCCCCGCATAAATTCAAACCCGCCTACACGACGGTTTACGATGACTCTAAGGCAAGCGGACTGATAATCTCAACAAACCCCGCCGCCGGGACAAAAACCCAGGAGGGCGCGACAATAGAGGTTCTGGTAAGCAACGGTCAAAAGCCTGTACCCTCCGTAACGGGAATGACTGCGGACAATGCGGGAAAACATTTGCAAGAAGCGGGCTTTACACCAAAAATTAGCTATGACGTTACGGAACAGTACAGCGATACCTATGAAAAAGGCGCGGTTATCTCCGAATCGCCCGTAAGCGTACAGAACCCGGCGGCGAATAATACCTCATACGGCAGTAATAAGACTGTAACGCTGACTGTTCCGCAGGTCAAGAGCAAGGGGAAAGAGCCGTTCCCGGCATACCCGGCGACTACCGGAGCCGGCGGCGGTGCGTTTAGCTATACTAAGACGGAACGGTATGATAATGCGGTTCCGAGCGGCTCGGCAATTTCGCAAAACCCAATTGCAGGTTCGACAGACTGGGGTTCGCGAAACGGAAATGTAGTGGTAAGCAAGGGCAGACCAGTTGTGCCGAATGTTCTTAATCTGGGAAATGACCTTGCCCAAAGCACTATTAGGGCAGTTGAAGGCGCGGGCTTTACAGTAAGCGCGACTACCGTGTATCATAATACGGTGGACTTAGGAAATGTTATCAGTCAAAGCGTGACGGGCGCGCAAAATCTAAATACATCGGTTACGCTCACCGTGAGCAAGGGCAAACCAATTGTCCCGAACGTTGTAGGGCAAAATAAGGCTACCGCTGAAACTAATATCCACGGCGTAACGGGCGCGGGCTTTATCGTGGCATACGCTGCGGAAGTGTATGACGATGAAAAGCCGAGCGGAACGGTTCTGTCGCAAAGCGTAACGGGCGAACAAAATCTCAATACCGTAGTTACGCTCACATTAAGCAAAGGCGCGCAACCTACCGTCCCGTTAAATCTCATAGGAATGACGAGGACTAACGCGGAGAACGCGATTAGCAACGCCGGACTGAATTTCACCGTAATTGAGCAGGAGAGCGCGGAAACAATCGGCAACGTCATAAACATCTCGCCGAGCGGCGGGACTAGAGTTGACGCGGGTTCGACTGTCACGATAACCGTTAGTAAAGGCAAGCCCTTGCCTGACGCAATCGGGCGAAGCCAAAGCGACGTTGAAGCGAAACTATTCGCCGCCGGGTTCATTGTTGACCCAGCGGAACAGCAACATAGTGATGATACAGATTCTGGTGAAGGTATCAATATTGTAGTAGGATATGCAGACGGTTATTCAGCGGGGCAGTTCCTCAGTGCCGGAACACACATAAGGCTGATAGTCAAACGTGGAACAACAATTGTTATAGACCCGATTATTGATTTAACTCCGCAATAGACGATATTGGTATCGTCAAAAACACACCCCCGCGCCACAATAAGCGCGGGGGTTAACTCTCGTCTCTGATATTTGATATTTGATAACTGTTATTTGCCCCTCACATCTCCAAGATGTAGTCCGCTCCGGCGTTGCCGAAGGATATCCTCGAGCTTACGGACAGGAGGCACTCGGAGCCGGAGGCGGCGCGCTGGCCGTTTATGTACGTTCCCGCCGCGCTGTTTAAGTCGCGCACGGTGTAGCCGTCCGGCGTGCGTTTCAGAACCGCGTGGCGGCGGCTTACGGCCTTTGTGTTCGCGCCGAACTCGAAGTCGCTTTGCTTCTGCCCGATTTGCACGTCGAAGCGTCCGATTTGGAACTCCTCGCCGATAGCCTCGGGAAGCTGAATATTCGGCGGGAGCGTTTTGTCATAGCTGTCAAGGCGAAGCCGCGCCCCGCTTTGCTGGCCTCGGAAGTCGATAACTGTTTTGTCGCCGCCGTACTGTACCTGCGTAAGCTCCGGCGTCTGCGCGGCATATGCGTTATTCGGTTGCGGAGCGTATTCCTGCTTCTGCGGAACAGGGGGAAGCGGAGCCTGCTCGGGGGCGGGTTTCTTGCTTTTGAACAGCGAAAAACCTTTTGAGGGTTCTTTTTGCGGTTTAGGTGCTTTGGGAGTTTTAGGCGGCTTAGGGGTTTTGGACGCTTTAGGCGTTTTTGCCGCCGGAGTTTTTTGCGGTGTTTTAATGATTATATCGTCGGAAGCCGCCACGGCGGGTTTTTGAACCTGTACAGGCTGCGCGGCCACAGGAGGCGGCGCGGGCGGCGCTTCCGGCGCTCTGAACTGTACAGGTTGCGGCGCTTGCGGCGACTGCTGAACCGGGGGAGCGGCGGGAACGGGAGGGCGCGGCGGCGCGGCGTTTCCCTTATAGCTTTTCAGAGTTTTGACAAAATTCCCCGAGTTAAAGGTCATTGCGGCTCGCAGGACGGTTGTTTCCAAAACGCTGTCGGTGGTGGTCTTTTGCTGTGCCAACGCACCAATCATCGCTTTAAGTGAAGCGTCGTCCGATACCGGGACCACGGACGGAATATAGAGATAGCGCACGTTCGCCGAGGCGTTGTCGTAATAGAGCTTGTCGGTATCAAACACGAAGCAGAAGGGATTAAGAAACCAATCCTCACATTCAAGCAAAGGCTCAACGACACTAAGCCACAGCTTGATATATTCCTCCGGCGGCGTAACGCCCCCGAAGTAGCGGATAGGGTTTAAGGCTCCGAGCTGATAGCTTATTTCGACTACGCCGTCGATAGTGCGCGTGCTAAAGGGGATTAAAAACTTCGGAATATCCGACTGAATAACCCGCAAGGCGGTTGTATCAACCGCGCCCTCGGGAATGTTTACAACCAGCCGGTTTCCGTTTATGCCGCTCTTTTCTTCGATGTTGTACATTATATCGCTCCTTTACTGTTTTTCAATTAGTGAAATTAGTTGCCGTCCCTTATCAATGCTCTGCACGAACGCGCTACCCTTATAAAAACTGCCCGCTTCTGTGAACTGCGGCTCGATTACGATTTTGCCGCCTAGCGTGATATAGCCCCAGAGTTCGCCGGATTTGACCGCCGCGAGATGTCCGCTGAATGATAGCGCGTCGTCATATTCGCAGTCAATTTTTATTGAACCGTCAATGTCTATAAAACCCCATTTGCCATTTTGCTTTACCGCCGCCAGACCGTCTATAAAGGGTTTAGCGTCCTCGTAGGTTATTGGTGACTGCACAAGCGCACCCTCGCTGTCAGTAGTGAAAAGGTACACGTCAGAACCTTTTCGCGCGAATACAGCTCCGCGAAAATAGGCGCGTCCTAGCGTGTCGCGGATTACGTCGTCATATTCGGCGGGAAGCAGGAACTCCGTACCGATATCGACAAGCCCCCATTTGCCGTTTGTTTTAGCCGCCGCGTAGCCGTTTGAGTACATACCTATTTCCTCAAACTCCACGCTGCCTACGGAAAATTCGGAGCTTGAGCGGACATACTTGCCGCCGCGTTTAAGCGAGAAGCGGTCGTTCGCGAGATTGCCGAAGTTTTCTATATTAACCGTTTCGTCTTTCAACAGCGCGAGTCTGCGTCCCTTGCTGTCCACCGCGAAAACTTCACCGTTTTGGCTTACTATAGCCTTGCCGTCGCTGAACGTGCTAATCCTGTCGTAGACGCAGGGTAGGAGCTGTACGCCGGATGCGGAGGCTATGCCCCATTTGCCGTCCAGTTTAACCTGAACGTAGCCGCCTGAAACCGCGCTAATCTCGTCAAAGGACGCGCGGCCGGTTTTATAGGCGTAGCGTTCGGCCTCGTAAAGCTCTGTCAAACCCGCGTCAGACGTTTTTATAACCCCCGAGCGCAGAACGGTTAACGCGTCCTCAATTTTGCCGCTATCTAAATAGTACCGCGCGGCTTCAAAAAAGACTTCGGGCGTCGCGCCGGGCGCGGACATCTGCTTGTCGAGGAGGTCTGTGTATTTTTTCTTTTCGCCTAGGCCCAGGTAGGCGCTTTTCAGCTTGCTTTCGATATCCTCAACATCGCCGGTCTTATAACCCGCCGCGGTTTCGAGCAACGGCACCGCGCGGACGTATACTTTATCGCTAAGGTAATCGTCCGCGGCTTTTACGAGAGCCGCTTGTTTTTGACTGTCTGTCGCGGAGTTAATTACCGCGAGCCACGCAATCCCGAGAATGGCCGCACAGCCTATTAAAAGTCCTAGTTTCTTTAACATCGCGTTTTACCTCACATACTAAGAAATACTGTTACGAGAATACCTAAAAACAGAAACGGAGCGAGCGGTATAGCGTCCTTGCGCCCGACGCGCTTCAATACGAGCAGTACCAGACTAAACACGCCCGCGAGGAGACAGCTAATAAACATCATCACCATAACGCGCTCGAAGGTAAGATACAGCCCCGCCGCCGCCATAAATTTTACGTCTCCGCCGCCTAAACCCTTGCGGCTTATTATATAAACCGCCAGGAAAAGCCCGCCGCCCGCCAGCAGTCCGTATAAGGCCTGCTTCAGCGGTTCAAGCAGCTCCTCAACATTCAGAAACAGCTGCGGAACAGTCACAAGCACCCAACAGGCGAACATAGCGATAATAAGCCTGTTCGGAATTAGCTTATCGCGTAAATCGCGAAGCGCGGCTACATAGGCGAATATAAGAAGCAGTGAAAAGCGTATCAGCGCGAAAACGTTAAAAACGTTTAGCTTGAACAGCACAAAGGCTATTACAATCAGCGGCAACGGAGCGTAGGGCAGATATTTTTTATTCATAGCCGTCTCCGTTGCCGTTTAGCCAGGCGTGCGTTTTTACAATCTGCGTAATGTTCAGCTCCGGGAATGGCAGGGGTAAGCCTTTTTCGCCGCCGAATTTGTAGGCTACCTTATACCGCGCGGCAAGTTTTACGTCGCCGTCAACGTTTAGAAGTTTGCTGTCGTTGGGCGCGAAATCTAAAACGTTAAAGCCGTCAGCCAGCGTTATTCCCGATAAACCGCCGATTACTCCGACGCTTTTAAGATACTTGTCGCCGGACATTGTGCCGTTAGACAGATACCTCCCGATTAAAGGTTTCACAAGCGCTTCAAACAGTTCCGAACCCGCCGAGGCCGTGGCGTAGTTTAGCACCAGTTGCATTGCCCCCTTCGGGTCTTTAATTACGGCTTCGCCTACGTCTTTGCCGTGATTTATTAAAGCTTCACCGTTTTCTTGTACCCCGGCTCCGTCAAAAGCGCTGAGACTGTCAAGGACATTGCTAATCTCCGTTTTGAACGTGTCCGCGCCTATGCGGACGCGCTCCGAGCGCTCCTCAATCGCTACGAACGTGTCAGCTAAACCCGTTACCTCCAGGGTGTAGTTATACATTGAGAGCGTTTCAGCAGTCTGCGTCAGGGCGTAGTGAATACGCGCCTGCAAGGCTACGATATTTACGAGCGTCAGTATTGAAATCACGAGCATTACAAACAGGACAAAGGCTCCGACGGTTTCAACGACTATCATTCCGCGTTCATCTTTTCGCATATCTAATACCCCCTGTAATCAGTGGCTTTTATCGGAAGCGTAAGCAACGTGCCGTTAAGGTTTCCCTGTCCGCGCTGCGCCAGCGGCAACGAGAGGAATAACATTCTCAAATCAACCGTAGTAGTGAGCGAAAAATCCGTAATGGCTTTATCCATTTTGAAAAGCTCCTTGCCCGACATAGTACCCTCGTCCGCGTTAACGTTCTCCGAGTAGTTCGTGACGTTCAGCGCGATTAGTTTCGCCGTTCGCTCCGCTAAATCGTCGCCTTTTACAAACAAGAGAAATATTCGCATATAGTCAGTGTAATACAGCGCGGGCATAGGGTCGTCAGTATCCTCTGTTGTAAGCGCGCCGATAGCGCTGTTAATTAGGCCGTCTACGCTGAATTTCCACGTGGAATTATTTTTCATTAAAGCCACGCGCCTCCCGCTGTGAAGTCTGCTCACGTCTATCGCCGATTCCGCGAGCGCAAAGCCTACTCTGGCGAGTTCGCCTATTACCACTGCCCAGGGTCCCGCCCAGGAAAACGTTGCTTTGATTAAGTTTACAGTATCTACAACCGATGTGACGGTAAACGAAGCGATATAGTTAAACACAAACCTAACAAGGAGAAGCATACCGGAAACTACCGTGATATTAGTTCTCGCGCTCTTTTCGTTGCCGTGAAACAGAAACTCCTGTTCGGATTGATAGAAGTAGTTGACCTTAGTTCCGTAGGGGATACCGGCGAGCGACTTCTCGTCGTGCTTCGCGCCCTTGTTCGTAGCGTAGGAGGAGAACATTTCCGTATCGTAGGTCAGCAGTAGGATTTTATCAGCCGCGCTGCCTAATAAACTCCCCACGTTTTTTAGGAAATCACTGCCGAGCGCGTCTTTGGTAGCGTCCTTGCCCTTGTCCTTGTCGCCCCAGTCGTCGCCCGAGCCGAAGCCGCTCCCGCCCGCCGCCTCGTCGACTTTATAATACTTCGCGCCTGCCGGGTTTGGTACGACGCTGTTGAACAGTTCCTGCGCCTTGTCGAATACGCTTGTTATGTTGTTCTCCGCGTTCTTTTTTTCGTTTTCATTATGGCCGTCCGTGTTGCCGAACATTTTTTTCAGTTCGTCGTAGAACTCCTTGTTTTTTGTGGAGTTAAAATCGCTGTGGTCAAAATTCCTGAAATCCCCCGGAGCGCTATAGTAGTATTGAAAAGCTGAAAGATTTGCGAGGTTGCCGAGAAGCGCGGCGTTATTGCCCGGACTGTAGTAACTGCTAACGTCAATCGCAAAGTTACCGTTACCGGAGAGCGAACTTAGATTGCTCCGCGAAATACGCGGGTCAAGGGGATTGTTATTGCCGTCAATCAAGCCGTAGACCGCGTTTTCAAGCGTCGCGACAGCGTTGTCAATCGCGATATCGTCCGTGCGTTTCATAGCATCGGCCATAGCCTTAATATTATACTTAAGCAAGGCTTCGTATTTATCGAGTTCGCCGCCCAGACCGCTTTTCAAATCGTCGGAAACTGAACCGCTGTTTATCTTGCTTCTTAAAGCCGCGACTTTGTTCATTATCTCGGTTTTCTTGTCGTCTGCTCTTTTGCACAGTCTGACTAACTCGTTAAGCTCCGGCTTATAGGCGTTCAGCGAGGCCTTTCCGTTGTCTATCGCGTTTTTCAGGCTTTCCGGCGAGGCGTTGTAACTGCTTCTCCAGCGCCCCGGTACCCAGTCGCCGTCGCTGTTTTCTGAGCCGTTTACCCAGTTCGTTTTGACGGAACCGCTTCCGGCTGTAAGGTTTTGAATATTTGTTATAATGCCGTTATATTTTGTATTAAGGTCGGCTTTTTTGTCCGCGTCGTCGTCCGAAGTATTCTCCCAGGCTCTGCGGGTATCGCGCAGGTCGCGCAATTGCGCGTTAATGTTGTCAAGCGCGTGGTTGAGGTCTGAAAACGAGCTATTCTCTACGCTCTGGTAGACTTCAAGCTTTTTGATTTGTTCGTAGATGTCTTTGTAATACTTGTTTATTTCCTCGAGGTCCTCGTCGATTTCCATTTTATCTTTTATGGCGTCGGCGTCCCCGGCTACCTTGTCGAAGCTTTTCAAAAGGTCAATTATCCCCGCGGCGATTACGACCGGGGCGCGAAATTTCATATACTCCTCTATTTGCCGCCTTAGAACGTCCTTATTCGCGAGGTTTTTGCCCTCCGCCTTGGTGAACGTTGTTTCAAGGTTCGAGCCGTAGAACAGCTGAAACGAGCCGAGCTCCGTGTCCTTCCAGTTCTCGCCGAATACCGCCGTGCTTACGTAGTCGGTAATCAGTTCGGTAAGGGTCGGGTCGTCCATAGCCTCTAAGAAGCCAAACAGTCCGTACAGGTCCTGCAAGAGCGCGTTATACTGCGTCAGTACGGAGTTCGCGGCAAGCTGATTGCCGTCCTGCACGAGACTTTTAGCCGTATACGCCCGCGCTAAATCCACCGCAGTACCGCTGACGAGTATTGCGGGTACGAGCAGCAGCGTGACGATTACCGTCACCACGCCCCGGTTATCCTGTCTGAAATTTCGCATTTGTAATCCTCCACGGGAAATTTTTTGCTAGGAACGTGTATTCAAAAGGTAAGGGGTCAAGAGTTCGTCATTGCGAGCCGCGGAACGCTTGCGATACGCAGGATTGACACCGGCGCGGCAATCCAGTGCCGGGAGCAAAAGATACGTTTCTTTAGCTGTAACTACTGGATTGCTTCGCACCTGTAACGTCCTACGTATCGCAAGCGTAGCGGTGCTTCGCAATGACGAACATTATAGCTTTTCCCGTTTTGAATACAGCTTCTGACTGTCATAAGCCGAATATGTCATATACCAAATAACGCGCCGAGCGGTCCTTTTATCTTTTCGATTGAATTAAAAATGTTGTCAAACGCGGGGAATTTTTCGCGGAAGTAGTTTACTATGTCCACGGCGATGTCCATATTACGTATGAACTCGTCGCCGTTCTGCACTACCGCCGTTGACGAAACTGTCATATCTATTTTATCCGGGAAACCTATGAATGAGAGGTTTACCGGGGTTTTGACAGACCTTGTGGCGGTTACGACTATTTCCAGGTATACTACGTAGTTTACCATACCGTAGGTGACGGTTAGACCGCCGTCCTCCAGTGTGCGTCCGGCCGAAGTATAGTCGTAACCCGAGGACTTCATAGCGTGCATAGCGCTTGTCCCCTCTATTTTGCGGGTAATGCTCTCGGCTTTTGTGCCGTCGCCGCTTTTGAAGGCGTTGATAAAGGCGACGTAGACGTTCGGAAGGTCTTTTTTATCTGTGACCCACGAAAACTCGCCGCTGTCGTCAACGTTGAGCCAGGTATCGCCGCGCTCCACGGCGAGCGCCGTAGCGGCGCGTTGCGTAGCCTGCTGTAAGATAGCGCGTTGAGGCAGATACATCGACAGCAGTACAAGCCCCGCGAAAATCATAAAAATGATAGGGAAAAGGATAGCCGCCTCTACAAAGAGATAGCCTCCGTTGTTGAGTTTCAAGCGTTTTTTCATTTGACTGTCCTCTCCCTATCGCTGTTTTGGTTTGCCGAGTTAAGAAATCGTTGTAGATTGAAGTCCCGAATCCGTGCCGGTGGTAATCTTTGTCCACAGTTCTTGTAACCAACCGCTTAGAGCGCCCCAAATGGCTACAATCGCAAGCACGCCGACCAGAATGAGCAGAACTACCTGAACGATTTCCATACCCTGCTCATTCTTTTTGAAGTCGCTTATGAAACCCTTGACCAGGATATAGGCCATTAACGCTTTGTCCTGAAGTTTGCTAATCATAAGTTGTATCCTCCTTTCCTGAAAGTTTTATGTATCGCACTAAGCCGCCGGACGCGGGGCAAAGTGATTGACACCGTAGTGTGCCGCCGTATGCGGCTTAGGACGCAGAGCCTAATGGAACCAGCGTGTTAGTCGGCGATGGCCAAAGGCTACGTAAATATTGCGTTCCTAATATATAACCAACCAATAGTATAACGATAAGCGCGATAATCACCAAAGCTATAATCAAGCGCCGTTTAGTTTTTTTAGACAAAGTAAAATCCTCCCATTATTCATTGTCAATTATCAATTATCAATTATCAATTGCATCAAATTCCTCCTGCGGAGAAGCCGAGGAATATTGGCACCATTATCATAACGAGGAGCATTACAAAGAGGAGCATTGTAGGTATCATAAGCTGCGAGTTAGCCTTTTCAGCGTCGCGCTTGGCTATGTGGCGGCGCTCCTGCCAGCTCTCGTGCGCGAGTTCTTTTAAGAGGTTGCCAATCTCGTCGTTGCCCTTTTTGAGGTTTTGCATAATCGCGGAGGCGAGCTTTGAGGTTTCCTTAGTGTTACAGCGGTTAATAAAACTGCTGTAGGCGGCTTCGGGGCTGATAAGGTTTTCAAGCTCGTCGGAGACAGCGCGCATTTCGCCGTATAAGGCGCCCTCCTCGCCCTCGGCGGTCTGCCGCCAGGCCTTGTCCATAATCATTCCGGAGGTTACAAGCAGCGCGAGCTTTGAAACGACGTTCGGGAACTGCCGAGTTATGGCGTCCTTGCGTTTTACGGAGTCCGCGCGGGGTTTATCATAGAGCGAGTACGCAAGAAGTAATACAATAGCCGAGCCGATAACCATAAACGCCATACCCATTTGAGCGTTATTGGCGGCAAGGAGGATTGTCCCGACAGGGAGCGCGACCGCTACGCCCAGAATAGCGTAGGAGAACATTGCCGCGATAAGCCCGCGGGTGCGGTTGTCGGCGTATTTGCGCCCGTACAGCTCGATGTGCCGTATAAGCAGTGTCTTATACATTCCGATGTAGCGAAGCCCGTCGAAGGTTCGCAGGATTACGTAGCCCGGGAGCTCGAGTATCCCCGCCTTGCCCGTTTCGCCCTCTTGAAGTTCGGCGTTTTTCTTTTCTAGTTTTGCTATTTCCTTATCGGAGTTTCCTCCGTTCAGCAGGTTCATTAGCGTTGCTTCAAGCCCGTGATAGGCCGCGAGCTTTTTGCGTTTGAGCGCGTCCTTGCGCCGCAGTTCCGCAATCTTTTGCCTGTTGGCTAAAACCTTGTTGATTGCGGCGTTGCCGCGGTCGTCGTCCGTTATTGTGAATAGCAGCAGGAACCATATTACTAGCAGTATCGTTGACAGCGCGAGTACAGCTATAAGCGCAATTTTCATTGTAATCCCCTCCTTTTTTACAGCGATATACTGCTGATTTTACGTCCCATAGCGAAGGCTATGACGAAGATTGCAAGCCCTACCGTTGCTACCACGCGCCCTATAGCCGTTGTGTAGAGCGTATCCATAAAGCCAGCTCCCGCGTATTTTATTACGAGCAGGATTATCAGCGGCATAAGCGTCATAACGTTCATCTCGTTTTTCGCGCCGGACATAAGAGTTTCCATTTCCATTTCTATTTCCATTTTATCGGCAATAATCGACTGGGTTTGCCGGACTATTTCGTCCGCGCGTCCCGATTTGCCCTCTATGGTTTCGTAGATTGAGGCAAAGCTCGCAATATCCTCCAGCTCACTGCGTTCGGCAAAATCCATAAAGGCGCGGGAGAGCGGCACACCGTTCGCGAAATTAGCCGAGATAATATCAAGCTCGACGACAATATCGCTCGACTCGGGGTGCAGAAGCAGTAAATCCGCGCGGGCGCTCTGAAGCGCAGTGGCTACGGGGTTTCCGGCTCGCATAGCGACCGACAGCGCCTCCAGTAAATCGAAAAACTGGAGCCGTAACGCGCGTTTGCGTTTGCGTATAGCTCCGTGAGCCGCGATAAAGATGTATACCGCGCCGGTTACCGCGCCCCCGGCAAGCGATATAACAACGTGAGCGTAAAACACATACGTCACGACAAAGCCGAGGATAAAGCCTATAAAAAACGCGACGATGTTGTCCCCAAGCCCCGACGGCGAAGCTGTGTAATCGGGTTTCGTAAGCGTTCGCGCGGCGGCCTGCGCGGTTTCCGGGCTAGGGTTAGCTGCAAACATAGCTTGTTTCTCCTGTGCTACAATAAGCTAGTGGTCAGATAGCGACAGGCAGCCGCGAGTTGACCATTTTTGTTGTCTAAGCTACAATAAGAGGGTAATTGGTCTGACGATTTCTCCTTTAGACT
>JAISJH010000088.1 GCA_031261635.1 Oscillospiraceae bacterium | reverse complement strand
TGAATAATGAATAATGAATAATTACGGGGGTTTGGACGTAGGTTGCGGAGGGTGTACGTTCCCACGTCCAAAACCTTCGTCCTTATCCCCTCTGTGGAGGGGTGCCGCCGCAGCGGCGGGGTGGTTTCCCCCGCAGGACGCAACCCCCGTGTGCGCCCCCTACGTCCCGGCGCGGCGCGCCGTCTTTGCGAAGCACCGGTAAGCCCGCGATACGTAGGACGTTACAGGTGCGAAGCAATCCAGTGCCGGAGGGACAACATACGTCCTACGTCCCGGCGCACCGTCATTGCGAGCCGCGCCAAGCTTTCCAAGCCCCGTTACCCCCGTCCAAACCCCTATCCCCTCTGTGGAGGGGTGCCGCCCGTGGCGGCGGGGTGGTTCCCCCGCAGGGCGCAACCCCCGTCCAATCCCACGTCTCTGATATTTGATATTTGATAACTGTTATCTGAAACAAGGAGTGTTTGATGATATACATAACCGACGCGATTGGTTTTATTTGGGATAATGTCCGGACAATGGGCTTTTCCGATATACTGGATATAGCTGTGGTGGCGTTTCTGGTGTATAAGCTTATGGCTCACTTTTCGCGCAGCGGGAGCGGGCGTTTGGTTCGCGGTGTGCTGTTGCTGCTGGTAGTGATGTGGCTTACTTCACTGCTGAATATGAGTGTGCTGTCGTTCTTTGTCGGTCATACGTTTCAAATGGGCTTCCTTGCGGTTATAATACTCTTTCAGCCGGAATTGCGGCACTTGTTAGAACGCTTCGGCTCCGGCGGTTTTACAAAGATTATGTCAAACGGAACGCGCCTCGGCGATAACCGTATAATAGAGGACGCTATACTCCAGGTAGCGGCGGCCTGCAACGATATGTCGGCGTCAAAAACCGGCGCGCTGATTATATTTGAGCGCAATATCACGCTTGACGATATTGCCAAGACCGGCACGGCTATGAACGCGATTATACGCGTCGAAACGCTCAAAAATATTTTCTATCCCAAGACCCCGCTTCACGACGGAGCGATTATTATACGCAACGGAATAATTCTCGCGGCGGCCTGCGTACTGCCGCTCTCGGCAAACCCGACGCTTGACCGCAACCTCGGGACGCGGCACCGCGCCGCGCTAGGTATGAGCGAACATTCCGACTGCATATCGGTAGTAGTAAGCGAGGAAACCGGGCAAATCTCCTGCGCCACAGGAGGAATGTTGAAACGCCGCCTGAACGCCGAAGCCTTAGCAAAGCTACTGCGAGCTGAAATGGGCGTAAACAGCGAAACGACTGTGAGTATGACAGAGAAGATTTATCGTAAGTTTGTGAAATGAGGGACGGGGAACAACCCCCGCCGCTACGCGGCACCCCCTTCTGCGGAAGGGGGCTTACGGGGGAATGCGTCCTAAAGCCCCCTTCCGCAGAAGGGGGTGCCCCGTAGGGGCGGGGGTTGTACCCCGTTACCCTCGTCCAAACCCCTATCCCCTCTGTGGAGGGGTGCCGCCCGTGGCGGCGGGGTGGTTCCCCCGCAGGGCGCAACCCCCGTCCAAACTCCCGTCTCTGATATCTGATATTTGCTATCTGTTAACTGTTACAACGTCTCTGATATTTGATATTTGATAACTGTTATCTACAACAAAGAGGTTGACCGATTATGACAAAACTTCGCAACTTTGGCCGTCGGCTGCTTGCCAACAGGGGGTTCCTGATGGTATGCTCGGTGCTGTTTGCCTTTGCCATTTGGCTGTATGTCGCGAATGTGGAGAATAAGGATATCGAGCAGCAGATACCCAATATCGCGGTGAACTATATAGGCGAGGACGCGCTCTTGTCCTCCAAAAACTATATTGTCACGGGCAAGGAGTCGCCTACCGTTACGATAACGTTTTACGGCAAGCGAAACGTTATCAACCGCCTGCTATCGGCGGATTTAACCGCAACTGTTGACTTGTCAATGATAAACGCCAAGGGCGCGGTTAACTGCGCGTATACGATTAACTACCCCTCGAACGTCCGGCCGGACGAAATTATCGAGGCGCGGCGTTTCCCGACAAACGTTATCGTCAGAGTTGACGAGGTTGTGACAAAGGAAATCCCGGTGCGCGGCAACCTAGAGGGCAATGTCGCGGTCGGCTACATAGCTGAAAAGCCGATTGTAACGCCCGCGGTTCTTAATATCAGAGGTCCCAAGGCGCAGCTTGACGCTATCAACTTCGCGCTTGTAACGGCTGCGCGGGAGGATTTGTCTGAAAACCTCGCGGCGGTTGTTACGCCTGTTTTGTATGACGAGAGCGGCAATGTGCTGTCCTCCGACGGGCTGACTTTTGATTATAATACGATAGACCTCGAAATCCCGGTGTCAATGCTTCGCGAGCTTCCGCTCGTGGTGGTGCCTGTTCCGGGCGGCGGGGCAACCGAAGCGAACGTATCTATTGAGATTGAACCGGCAACAATACAGGTCAAGGGCAGCGCGTCGATACTCTCGGGACTGAACTCCCTGACGCTTAAATCAATCGACCTCGCTAAGTATATCGGCAAGACGGAGGAAACTTTCCCGATAACGCTCCCGGACGGGCTTGAAAATATGACGGGGATAACCGAAGCGCGGGTAACGACGACAATAATCGGCCTCGTAACGCGCACCCGCAGCGCCTACAGGTTCGAGGTAGAGGGCGCAGACCCGGCGTACAGGGTCATAATAACCACCCCGATGCTAACGGTAACAATTCGCGGCACGGCGGAGGAGCTTGACGACATAGCGGACAAGGATATCATTATAACCGCCGACGTAAGCGAAATAGCAAAAACCCCCGGCAACCACGTACTAACCCCCGACGACGTAACAGTAACAGTAGAGGGCGAAAACACCGTAGGGGTGCTGAAAACGTTCCGCAATATTACCGTTAACGTTGAGAGCGTTAGGGAGAGATAACGCAGTTAACAGTTATCAAATATCAAATATCAAATATGGGGGTTGGACGCGGGTTGCGCCCTGCGGGGGAAACCACCCCGCCGCCTGCGGGCGGCACCCCTCCACAGAGGGGATAAGGACGAGGGGTTTGGACGTAGGTTGCGCCCTGCGGGGGTTTAAGACGGTGTAGTCAAACGGTGACAATTCAAAAGTCCGTCATTGCGAGCCGCGGTAAGCTCGCGATACGTAGGAGTGAAACCGGCGCGGCAATCCAGTGCCGGAGGCGTAACATACGTATCTGCGGACTGCGGCACTGGATTGCTTCGCGCCTAGACCTCGCGGTCTGTTAGGCCTCCCGGCGCTCGCAATGACGGACTTTTGAGTTTTTCGCGTTTTGGCTACAGCTTGCAAATAACAGATATCAGATAGCAGATAACAATTATTCATTATTCATTATCAATTATCAATTGTAAAAAGGGGGGTGCAACAACAATGATGACGGCAACAGTCACGCGCCTGTTTGCTAACGGCAAAGCGGACGTATTAGTCACGCCGGAGAATTGCGCGGAGGGTGAAGGTTGCGCCGCCTGCGGCTCCTGTAACGCTAAAAAGACGCTTACGGTCAAGGCCTCTAACCCGCTCGGGGCGAACGTCGGCGACAGGGTTGAAATACGCTCCGGCATTTTCAAAGTCGCTATTAGCCGGATTATCGCCTAGCTCACACAACACGCTTACATTACGAGGATTAACGCTATGAAACCTAAGAAACCAAAAATCACGGAAGCCGAATACGCGGACAAGCGCAAAAAAGCACGGCTGTTCTTTATCATCGTAACGGTGCTTGTGTTTTTCTATGGGCTGAACCGCTCGCTCGGGAACGAATACGCTAAGGTGAACGACGTGTTTTTCTACGGGGTTCATAACACCGCCGAATCGCCCTATCATCAGCTGGAGAATAAATGCAAGGCGGCCAATAACCTCGCAAACCGCTATCAGGACGAAATTCCTGAAACGTCGCTGCTGCGCGATTACCGCCGCGCCCTGCTCGCGCGCCTCGAGGCTCCCGAGCCGGACATCTCCGCGCTATACGACGCTATGAACGACCTGGACGAGGCGTTCTACGCTATCTCCTTCCCGAACGACCCCGACGCGCAGAACTACGCTAAAGCCGACAAAATGCTCCGTACAGGAAACCTCTATAACGAGGCGCTAACAAAATTCAAACGCGAAACGCTGTCAGTATTCCCGACGAGTTTCCTACGCTACCTGGTTTTCGCAAACCCGCCGGAAGAATTTAGATCACAGTTATCAAATATCAAATATCAGAGACGAAGGTTTGGACGGGGGTTGCGTCCTGCGGGGTACGCCGGAACGGCGCACCGTCATTGCGAGCCGCGCGAAGCAATCCAAGCCCAGTACCCCCGTCCTACCAACGTAATTATTCATTATTCAATATTCATTGTCAATTATTATAAGTCCCGGCGCAGTGCGCCGTCTTTGCGAAGCACCGGTACGCTTGCGATACGTACAAGGTTACAGGTGCGAAGCAATCCAGTGCCGGGAGGACAACTTACGTCTTACGTATCGCAGACTACTACGTCAACCCTGGATTGCTTCGCCGCATATCATTAACTACGTATCGCAAATGCGGCGGCGGCTTCGCAATGACGGACTCTTGACCCGGCACCTTTTGAATACACATTCTTGAATACGGTTAAATTCTTACACACGGTCTTATACGCGCAACACCACGGCTATCAATATCACCAAACATCAGATTGGAGTGCGGTTATGAAAACACGGTTCAGAGGTTTATTTATCCTGCTGTTTAGTTTTTCGCTCGCGGTTTCAGCTTTTGCCGCGCCGGTTCAGGACGGCGGCTACGTAACGGACGGCGCGGACGCGCTGTCGCCTGCCACCGAGCGGACTATTACAGAGCTTAACAACGAAATAGCCGCGGCTACGGGCGGCGCGATTGTCGTCGTCACCGACAGCTACCTCCCGGACGGCTGGGACTACGCCGACGAGTACGCAAACTACCTCTTTGACAAACTGGGCGTAGGCTCGGCGAAGCAGAATAACGGTCTGCTTCTGTACTTCACAACGGAGGACAGCCGCGTGTGGCTCGCTACAGGCGTAGGAATGGAATACACTTTTGACGCGGAGAGCTATTTAGAGGACTATTTCTACGGCGAATTTGACCGGGGGAATTTTGACGCGGCTACGCTCACGCTCGTGAACGCCCTGAGCCGCCTGTATATCACCGCCGCGAGTGCGCCTCCCCCCGGCAACAACTATTATCCCGAACCCGCGAATAACTATGACGGTTCCGGCTATTACGGTTCGCGCGTCGATATGGCCGACTGGTTTGTTTCGCGCGTTATAACCTTTATCATTATAGTGCTGATAATCTTTTTGCTTGTCGCAAGCTCGCGCCGCAAGCGTTATGTGCGCTATAACCCGGGGTTCAGACCCGGTATGTGGGCGTTTTTCCCGGGCTTTTACCGGCACGGAGGCTACTATCAGCCGCCGCGCCGCAGGGGGCCTCCCCCGCCGCCGCCTCCCGGAGGCTTTGGACGCAGAGGACCGCCCCCGCCCGGCGGCTTCATAAATATGGGCGGCAACCGCCCAAGCTCCGGCGCGGGACGTTCAAGCGGTAGTCGCCCAAGCTCCGGCTTCGGCAGTAGCGGCTTCGGTAGCGGAAACTCCGGCTTCGGAGGAGGCCGCAGCAGCGGAGGAGGCGCGGGACGCGCCGGAGGTTTCAGCGGCGGAGGAAGCCGCCCCTCGGGAGGAGGCGGGAGCCGTCCCTCCGGCGGCGGCGGTCGCAGTAGCGGCGGCGGCGCGGGACGTAGATAATGAATAGGGAATAGTGAATAATGAATAATTAGTTTTTTGTTGGTTGTGCAAGGCTGTAGGGGCAACGCATCTTGCATCGCCCGGATTTTTGGAACGTATATTCAAAAGGTATAGATTCAAGAGTCCGTCATTGCGAGCCGCGGAACGCTTGCGATACGTACCAGTGATATCGGCGCGGCAATCCAGTGCCGGGAGCATAACATACGGTATCTGAGGACTGCGGCACTGGATTGCTTCGCGCCTAGACCTCGCGGTCTGTTAAGCTCCCCGGCGCTCGCAAAGACGGCGCACGGCGCCGGGACGGGGGAAGGACGAGGATACGCCCTACGCGGGTTTAAGACGGTGTAATCAAATGGTAACAACTCAAAAGTCCGTCATTGCGAGCCGCGGTAAGCTTGCGATATGTACCATTGAGACCGGCGCGGCAATCCAGTGCCGGGAGCGTAACATACGGTATCTGCGGCTTATACTACTGGATTGCTTCGCGCCTAGACCTCGCGGTCTGTTAGGCTCCCCGGCGCTCGCAAAGACGGCGCACGGCGCCGGAACGGGGGAAGGACGGGGATACGCCCTACGCGGGTTTAAGACGGTGTAATCAAATGGTAACAACTCAAAAGCCCGTCATTGCGAGCCGCGGAACGCTTGCGATACGTACCGGTGAAACCGGCGCGGCAATCCAGTGCCGGGAGCGTAACATACGGTATCTGCGGCTTATACTACTGGATTGCTTAGCGCCTAAACCGCGTTGTATGTTAGGCTTTCCGGCGCTTCGCAATGACGAACTCTTTCGTTTATTGAATACACTAGACACGTACTACGTTTAGGCGGCGTGGCAAGCAGACAACCGGGCGTGGCAAGCCCCATAATAACCCGGGCGAGGCGAGCCTCGCCCCTACAAGCCTCTGACAACACTAAATTTACATATCAAAAAAAAGGAGCAACACATACGATGGAACCTAACGAACTCAAAAAAGCTATTGCCGAACGAATTAAGGGGCTGCGGACTATTCTTGAACTCTCCGTTGAGGACGCGGCTAAGGCCGTGGGAGTGTCCGCGGCTGAATATTCTGATTTTGAATCCGGGGCGCACAGTTTTCCCTACTGGTTTCTGAATAACTGTGCTAAAGCCTTCGGCATTGACGTTGTGGAACTTATCAGCGGGGACGCGCCGCACCTCACGGGCTATACTATAGCGCGGCAGGGTGTGGGACTGAAAATGCGCCGCCGCGAGGGTTTCCGCTACGACCATTTGGCGCACCTTTTCAAGAACCGCAACGCCGACCCCTTTGTCGTCGTCGCGCCTTACGGAGGGCGCAACGAGGTTGTTGAACTCGATACTCACGAGGGGCAGGAGTTTGACTACGTTATTTCCGGGCGTATGCGCTTCGTATTCGAGCAGCACGAGGAAATCCTCGAGGCCGGAGACTCGGTATACTACGACAGCGGCAGACGCCACGGTATGTGCAGTTTAGACGGTATCCCCTGCGTATTCCTCGCGGTTGTCGCGAAAAATGTATTATAAACAAAAACAAATAACAGGAGAGTTCGCTAATGCGATACATAAACGAACGTTACGTTGACGAGGCCTACTGGAAAGACGGCTCACTCGCCGCGTACAAATTAAAATATCCAGAGGATTTTAATTTTGCCTATGACATTGCCGATGACATAGCCGATAACGACCCTAAGCGCACCGCGCTTGTCTGGTGCAACCAGGCGGGGGCGGAGCGGATTATTACATTTGAAACTATGAAATCGCTGTCGAATACAGCGGCAAACTACTTCAAGTCGCTCGGCATAGGCAAGGGCGACGGCGTAATTGTTGCCCTGAAGCGTCACTGGCAGTTCTGGCCTGTCGCGCTTGCCCTTGAAAAACTCGGCGCGGTTATGATACCCGTGACCTTTATGCTAAAGGCTCACGACGCGGAGTACCGCGTTACCGCGAGCGGCTGCAAGGCGGTTATTTCCACCGCCGACGGCGATACCGCGGACTCTTTCAACGGCTTAAAAGGCGAACACGGTGAACTGACCCGCATAATGGTCGCGAGCGATAACGGCGCGATAATTAAAGACGGCTGGCTCGATTTTAACGCTGCTATCGCAAGCGCTCCCGGGGACTGGGCGAACCTGAAACGCGTCGCAACGTCCGTCAGTGAGCCTATGCTGATGTATTTTTCCTCCGGGACTTCGGGACAGCCTAAGATGGTTCTGCACAGTCACAAATACGCGCTCGGGCATCTACTCGGCGCGAAGCACTGGCATAACCTCCAGCCGGACGGCCTGCATTTTACCATAGCCGACACGGGTTGGGGCAAGGCGGTATGGGGCAAATACTACGGACAGTGGATTATGGAATCCGCAGTCCTCACGTTCGACTACGATACGTTCAAAGCGGACGAAATACTCGGGCTTATCGCGAAGCACCGCGTTACAACGCTTTGCTGCCCGCCGACTATGTACCGTATGCTTCTTAAAGAGGACTTCGCTAAGTACGACCTTTCGCGGCTCTGCTACGCCACTACGGCGGGCGAGGCGATGAACCCGGACGTTTTCCTCGATTTCAAAGAGCGGACAGGCATAACCATTATGGAGGGCTTCGGGCAGACTGAAACCACCGTCACGCTCTGTAACCTGCCCGGAACCACCCCGCGCCTCGGCTCTATCGGTAAGCCCAGTCCGCAATACCAGGTCGAACTGCAAAACCCGGACGGCGCGGCCTGTAAACCCGGCGAAACCGGAGAGATTGTCATTCGCGCCGTAGAGGGGCATTTCCCCGAGGGTCTTATGGACTGCTACTACCGCGACGAGGCCAAAACTTCCGAAGCGATACACGACGGCTGGTACCACACAGGCGACACGGCCTGGCGCGACGAGGAGGGCTACTACTATTTCGAGGGGCGCAACGACGACATAATCAAATCCTCCGGCTACAGAATAGGTCCCACGGAGATTGAGAGCGTTCTCGTAACCCACCCCGCCGTAAACGAGTGCGCGATAACGGGAGTGCCGGACACAACAGGCGTTCGCGGTCAGCTTGTCAAGGCAACGGTAGTCCTGAACCCGGGCTTCGCGGGAACCGACGAGCTGATTAAAGAAATGCAAAACTTCGTAAAAGCTGAAACCGCCCCCTATAAGTATCCGCGAATAATAGAGTTCGTAGAAAAACTCCCCAGAACAGTAAACGGAAAAATACGCCGCGTGGAGTTGCGAGACAAATCAAAACGCGAAGAATACACACCAGACTATTGACGGTTAACAGTTAGCAAATATCAAATATCAGAGACGAAAGTTTGGACGAAGGTTGCGGGGGAACGACGTAGGGGCGGGTTTCAAACCCGCCCTGTTGGTTTGAACCAGTATGTAGGGGCGAGGCAAGCCTCGCCCGGATTGCGTAACCCACGTCCAAACCCACGTATCAGCGAAGCGCCCGCCCCCGTAAACCCCCGTCATTGCGAGCCGCGCGAAGCAATCCAAGCCCAGTACCCCCGTCCAAGCCCCTCGTCCAACGTTCCGGCGCAAAGCGCCGGAACAGGGCTGGGAGTAGCCCTGCCCGTATTTGCGAAGCCGCCACCGCACTTGCGATACGTACTAATGTAATGCGGCG